>CAWUMD010000211.1:0-3843 GCA_963923365.1 uncultured bacterium | reverse complement strand
CCCCCCTGGTCCGCCGCCACCGCGACCACCCTGCCGCTCCGGGCGGCCTTCTTCGCCCCCAGCCGGATGCTGCCCCGGGAGCAGGCGATCGGTCACCGCTGCGCCGAGACCCTCTGCCCTTACCCGCCGGGCATTCCGGTGCTGCTGCCGGGCGAGCAAATCACGGCCGAGAGCCTAGACTATCTGGTGCGGGTCCAGGCCAGCGGTGGCGTGATCAGCGGTTGTGCCGACCCGGAACTGCGCCAGCTGCGCGTCCTGACGAACCTTGAATGACCTCCCCTGCCTCTCCCTGGCCCTTTGTCACCCCCGGCATTCCCGATGACGGCTTCGAGCGCCTGCCGGGTATCCCCCTGACGCCGCGGGAACTGCGGGTGCAGATTCTGGTGCAGCTGCAGCTTCTGCCCGACTCGGTCCTCTGGGACATCGGTGCGGGCACCGGCACGATCCCCGTCGAAGCCGGGCGTCTCTGTCCCAACGGTCAGGTGATCGCCGTCGAACGGGACGAGGAAGTGGCGGGACTGATCCGCCGCAACTGCGATCGCTATGGGGTCGGCAACGTCACGGTGTTCGAGGGCGAGGCCCCGACCTGTCTCAATCTGCTGCCCCGGCGCCCCGATCGGGCTGTGATCGAGGGGGGGCGCCCGATTCGGGACGTGCTGCAGGGGGTCTGGGAGCACCTGCGCAGTCCCGGGCGACTGGTGGTCACCAGTGGTTCCCTGGAAAGTCTGTACACGGTGTCACAGACGTTGTCGGAGCTTCCCGCCCGTAATATTGAAGTGGTTCAAGCATCCGTCAATCGCCTGGAAAAACGGGGCAGCCATCAGGCGTTTGTGGCCCTCGATCCCGTGTTCATTCTCAGTGGTGAGAAGATCGGCTGACCGGTCACGGTGGTGACACCGACCGGTGCAGATGCGCCAACCCGCCCTCCGTCGCCGCCCCTGCCTATGTCCTGGAAGCGATTCCTCAGCGCCATCGTGGCGATCGCCCTTGCCCTGGGGATGCTGGTGCTGGGCAGCTGGTACCTGACCCTGGGTCTGGGCATTCTCGTCTTCCTCGGTCTGGAGGAGTATTTTGAGCTGGCCCGGGCCAAGGGCATGCGCCCGGCCTGGAAGACGATCCACGTCGTCTGTCAGATGCTGCTGGTGACCGCCAATCTGCGCTGGCAGCTGCCAAACGGTGTGCAGTTGCCGGATGCAATCCTGCCGGTGGCCGCCACCCTGATCTGCGCCTACCTGATCTTCCAGCGACGACCCGCCAGCATCGCCGATATCGCCGCTTCCATCCTGGGGATGTTCTACGCGGGCTTCCTGCCCAGCTTCTGGATTCGCCTGCGTAACCTGGGGGCCCCGACCACCACGGACCTGCCGCTGGATGGGTACTGGCCCCGATCTTTGTTGCCCTTCGATCAGCTGCCCCAGGGACTGTCGGTGATTCTGCTGGCCTTCTTCTGCATCTGGGCTGCTGACATCGGCGCCTACTTCATCGGCAAACGCTACGGCCGCACCCAGCTTTCGCCGATCAGCCCGAAGAAAACCGTGGAAGGGGCCATCGGCGGGGTCGCGGCCTGCGTCACCATTGCACTGCTCGGTGCCACCTCGTTGCACTGGCCGACGGCGCCGCTCACGGGCCTGGCCTTCGGCCTGATCGTCGCCATGTGCAGCCAGCTGGGGGATCTGACCGAGTCGATGATGAAGCGGGATGCGGGCGTTAAGGACTCCGGCCAGCTGATCCCCGGCCACGGCGGCATCCTCGACCGCACCGACAGCTACGTATTCACGGCACCGATGGTCTACTACGTCGTCGTCTTCCTGCTACCGCTGCTGCAGCGTTAGACTGCCGCAGGTACATCCGGCCAGACCACCGCCCGGCCCCGGCAGCGGATCTCGCCCTCGATCACCGCGAAGCTGTCAAAGGCAATGTCGGAGCCCAGGCAGAGGCGGCAGCCTTCCAATCCCGCCAGATCCCGATCCGCCGCCCCCGCCAGCCAGCGCCAGCCCCCCAGGCGCAGGTGGTCTTCGCCACCGAGCGCGAAGTCGGCTGCAAGCACGCGATCGCCCTGTTCCGCCCGTAGGTGATCCGTGGCCAGTGCAAAGCGCCAGTCCTCGCGGCCCAGGTCCAGGGCCTCGCCCAGGGTTGTCGCCAGCCCGTCCCGGCTATCGCGCCAGAGCCGCGAGTCGAGGGAAGCCGTGAACCCGGCCGGGTCGAAGGTCATCTCCAGGTCGATGTCGATGCGCTCCAGCAACCGGAAGGGCTGCCCGCGCATCATCTGGCCGAGGTTGGTGCGGATATTGCGCCCGGCGATCGCCAGCTCCCGGAAGTGCATGCCGTCGTAGACGATGTTGCTGGCCTGCACCCGCACCTCGGGGATCTGGCCGCCCAGCAGCTGACGGCTGCTGCCGCCGATCTCCACCTGCAGGGCACCGACCTGCTGGGCCTGGGACTTCAGCCAGAGGGCGATCGCCGGTGAGAGCACCGACCCGACCAATCCCTGTTCCTGCGCCATCTGTTCGCTCCACTCCGGCAATCAGTATCGGCTGCCGGGGTCAGTGTTTTCTCGCCGGAGAGCAAAGGCATCCTGGAGGCGTCAACTTGAGGTTCCTTTCATGGCGACCACGAAATCCCTGGCCAGCGATGCGCTGATGCAGGACATCGCCGCCTCCCTGCACCGGATCGCCGACGCCCTGGCCCAGCGGGAACACCCCCTCGGCTTCGGCCCCAGCCCCGGTCGCAGGTTCGTCTTCGTCAACCGCCGCCAGGGCTACAACTGGTATCACCTCGGCCACGATGGCAGCCCGATGCCAATCACCGAACCGGCAATCAGCGGCTACGTCTGCGGCCTGGAGCTGTCCCAGGTACAGCGCAATGGTCAGGATGTGGCCAAACTGCGGCTGCACCTGCGGGCCGATCAGCACTATGTGCTCGAATCCGGCGCCCAGACCGTGTTCAGCAAGGGACTGGTCTGTGCCCTGGCTCGTCTCACCCCCGATGACCTGCTCGAACCGCTGACGATCGAGCCCCAGGCCGCCGAGAACGGTGAGGTGCTGTTCGCCCGGGTCTACCGCCATGGCGAACCGGTCTACGCTCCCTGGGAGGACACCACGGACTTCGGTCGTCTCACCCAGCAGGCGATGGAAATCGTGGCGGCGGCCCAGCGCTGAGCGAATGTAACGGAAGATGAAGCAGTTGTCTTCGCCGTGATCCGTTCGTGAGTTCTGCGCGCATTGCCGTGGTCGGTGCTGGCATCGGTGGCCTCACCGCCGCTGCCCTGCTGGCCCGCCAGGGCCATTCCGTCACCGTCTACGACCAGGCGCTGGTCCCGGGCGGCTGCGCTTCCACCTTCCGCCGCCGTGGCTTCACCTTCGACGTCGGTGCCACCCAGGTAGCGGGTCTGGAACCCGGCGGCATTCACCATCGCCTGTTCCGGGAGCTGGGGATTGAGCTGCCCGCCGCCACCCCCTGCGATCCGGCCTGTGCGGTCTATCTGCCCGGCGAGAGCGAACCCATCCGGGTCTGGCGCGATCCGGACCGCTGGCGGGCCGAGCGGCAGCGGCAGTTCCCGGGCAGCGAACCGTTCTGGGAGCTGCTGCAGCGCCTGTTCGAGGCCAGCTGGGCCTTCCAGGGCCGCGACCCGGTGCTGCCGCCCCGCAACCTCTGGGACCTCGGCCAGCTGCTGGGGGCCCTGCGCCCGGAGACGCTGATCACGGTGCCCTGGACCTTCACCACCGTCGGACAGGCGCTGCGTCAGCTGGGGCTGGGCCAGGACCGGCGCCTGCGCACATTCCTAGATCTGCAGCTGAAGCTCTACAGCCAGTGCAACGCCGAGGAAACCGCCCTGCTCTACGC
>CAWUMD010000210.1:0-3861 GCA_963923365.1 uncultured bacterium | reverse complement strand
CTCTCACCGGGCCAGCAGTCAATGACCTACCGCAAAGCGTTCCGTAACTTGCTCCTGGCTCGCTGAATGGCATGACATTCTCGCTGAGCTGAGGCTGTGGCATCCTCGGCAGTGTCGCGGCCTGCGCGTACAATCGCCCCAGTCGACTGGGGCAGGTCATGGTCAGTAGCATCGCCGTTTTTTCCGGCAAGGGAGGGGTGGGTAAGACCACAATCTCGATTGCGCTGGCCCAGTACACAGGGAAGGTCCTGATCGATGCTGACCCACAGTGTTCGGCCACCGACTGGGCCGATATGCGGTCGGGAGGCTCTCCCACGGTCATCTCGGCTCAGCTCAACCGGGTTCCCAAGCTGCTTGAGCAGCATCCCCAGGTCATCATCGATACTCCCGGGGCGATCGCAGGCAACATTCAGACGGCCTTACGTGAGGTCAGCCTGATTCTTCTTGTGACGGGCGATCGCCAGTTTGAGCTCAATGCACTCAGCCAGTCCGTCGACATGGGTATCAGTGTCGGTAAGCCGGTGGTGGTCTTGCTCAACCGACTCCATCCGTTCACTGACCCCGCGCCCATTCGAGAAGCCATCCAGGGCCTGGACGTGGAGGTATGCCCCATCGTCATTCGAGAGCGGTCTGCTCACTACAAGAGTCTGGTGCATGGACAGACGGCGGCGGAGTATGAGCCCGAGGGTGCCGCCGCGACAGAGATTGCGCAGCTTTGTCAGTGGTTGGAGGCTCGCGGCTGATGGCTCGCATCGTTCAGATCAAGCGGTCCTCCCGTTCGGCAGATGACGTCGCCCAGCAGTATCGGGATGACAACGCCGATGTCGAACTGGTCCGTCTGCCTCTGGAGGAAATCGGCGATCGCCTGGCTGGCGATACGCGTCCCCTCCACGAAGCCCAGGTTGAGGTTTTGCGCGAATCGATTGCGGCCATCGGTCTGATTGCTCCCCTTGCCGTGGACTCCAGCAATCGCCTGTTGGCCGGCGGTCACCGGCGTGCGGCCCTGACCCGTCTGCAGGAGCAGGATCTGCTCCGTTTCAACGACCTCTTCCCCAACGGTATTCCCTGCCGCCGCTTCGACTTCGATAGCCAGGCCGAGCCTGAGCACGCCCTGTCTGTCGAAATCTCCGAAAACGAGAAGCGTCGTAACTACACCCGGGCCGAGATCGTCGCGGTCGCTGAACGTCTGCAGGTCCAGGGCTACAGCCGGGCCAAGGGGCGGGGCAATCGTCAGCCCCTGATACCGGCTCTGGCCACGGCCTTCGGCGTCAACCGTCGTACCATCGAGCGGGCGCTGGAAGCGCCTTCAAATACGACAGCTGTCGTATTTGATTCGCCGAAGACCCGTAGCCTCTCGCTGCCAGTGGATCTGGTTGAGCAGGTGCGGGATCTGGCGAAGCAGCGCGGGCAGACCCCCATGGAAGTGGTCGCCGCCGCGATCGCCCTCCTCCAGCAGCAGGGTTGAGAGGCCTGGGCACTGGTCTGTTATGGGATCGGAGCTTAGAAGCCATATGAGAGCAGCATTTCACGGACTGTGAGGGGGCGATAAAGGTAGCCCAGTATCAGGCACTACGGTCGTTTAACTATCGTCTACTGGCTTTTTCAGTGGCAGTGTGTTCAGACGGGCAGCAGGGACAGTGCAGGCTCCAGAGCCCAGTGCCAGCCTACGTTATTTAACCTGTCCAATCACTGACTAGTGCCTTCGCCGGGGAGGATGGCACCCTACCCCGGTTGAGGGGCAAGCAGTGCCTTTCGGATTCTGGACGGGCGCCAACCGTAGCCGATCAGGCGTGCCGGTAGCGACCGCAGTCCCGGTAGCCGCAATAGGACCCGCATGGGCAGGGGTAGCCGAAAAGGCCGGTCAGTTCGTAGGGCCGTACGTACAATTTGCTCCTGCATGAACCGCTGGAACGTCTGGATGACTGCCACCGAGGCTTCCCGTCGTCGCTGGACCCGGGTCAGATCCGCTTCGCTGACCTGCCCCTGGCGCAGAGGCTCTGTCAGATAGTTGGCAGCCTCAATGGCATCCTGGATCGCGTAGCTGATGCCCACGCCGCCCACCGGCGACATGATGTGAGCGGCATCGCCGATCAGCAGCAGGCCGGGCCGGTGCCAGCGACGCAGACAGCCGGACTCGACCGCCAGCAGGGTGAACTGGCGCCAGTCCTGCAGGGAAAGAATGCGATCGCCCAGCCAGGGGACCTGACGGCGCAGGATGCTGTGCAGGCGCTCCAGACCGCTGGCCTTGGTCTGTGTGAAGCTGCCCTTGAGGATGGTCAGCCCAATCTGCCAGCTGTCTCCCCGGTCGAGAAACACCAACATCTGCCCATCGCCGACATAGAAGCTGGCCTCATCGGTCGGATCGGTCTCCAGCCGTGGCAGGCGAAACCAGATCACATCCATGGGGGGCGCTGCCGGGCTCACCGGCAGATTGGCCTGCTGACGCAGTTTCGAGAAGCGTCCATCTGCTCCCACCGTCAGCAGCGCCCGCAGTTCATGGTGGCTGTGGTCGGCTCGCTGGTAGCGTACTCCGCAGACTTTCTCCTCTTCCTGCAGCACCTCCTGCACGTTCGCCCCCAGCTCCAGGTGGAAGTGGGGATACTGTCGGGCCTGGTCTGCCAGAAAGGCCAGGAACGTTGCCTGGGGCAGGAGCATGATGAACGGATACCGGAATCCTAGACCTCTGAATTCGGCGATGCGTGTGACCTGACCGTTGCTAATCAGCTGCAGGCCCCGCAACTGTCCGTGGGGAAATTCCAGTAGTTGCTCAATCAGCCCCAACTGGTCCATCAGGTCCAGGGTCGAGGGGTGGATGGTATCGCCCCGGAAGTCCCGATCAAAGTCGCCATGGCGCTCCAGCAGGGTGACCTCGATCCCCTGGCGAGCCAGGAGCAGGGCCAGAATCATACCGGCCGGCCCGGCACCGACGATGCAGAACCCTGTGGAACCGGACGTCTGAGCATCGGCAACTGTATCCATGGCCATTACCCGTAGGAACGCCCGAGTATGCCCCTCCTCCCTGGTCAGAAAGTCAGCTGTCCCGGCGAATCGCTCCTAGCGTAGAAAAATGCTTATGGAGTCCCACTCGTGCCTAGATCTGCCAGCAGAGCCGCTGGTGTTCCTCCGTCCTCCAGAGCAGGAGCGATCGCCGTCCAGAATTCGGGTTTCAGGGGCAGCTGGCCCTGCATCAGCCCGGACAGCAGCTGATCGAACGTTCTGCGCAACTGGTTCCGACTGCGGGCGGGCAGGCTCAGGCTCAGGCTCATCAGGTCCAGCAGTGCTTTCCGCCCGACTCTGGCTCCAGCATCCGGGCCGTGATCTTCTGCAGCAGTTTCAGGGCTGCATTGGCCTGTTGTTCCCTGGATGCCTCCCGCAGAGCCGAGATCCAGGCTGCGTCAGCTGCTGTAGGCACGCCCACCGCGGTCCTGGAAGCCGTATGCAGCAGATGAGCTCAGGGGGTAATCACCGGATGCTCCAGCAGCCCTTTCCCTGCAGCAGATCGAGGCTCACTTTGCGGGTGATTGTGATGGCCGAATGGGACGACAGCGTACCGGTGACCCTGCTGGGGTTGTTGCTGGCGGATCTGGCCCTGGTGGCGCAGGAGCAGTCGTCGGAGGAACTGACAGCGGTGGTGCAGCAGCTGAAACAGGCGGCGGACCTGCACTGGAGCGATCGCCCGGAGCGGGGTCGCTGGGCCTGGCAGGTGGCGATCGCCCAGCTGCAGCAGCTGCTGGAGGATCACCCTGAGATGCGCGGACAGCTGGTTGCCTGGGCGGAGCCCGAAGAGGAGCCCCTCCAGCGGGGTTCGCGGCGGCCCCGCCAGTGGTCGACCCGTCCCCGGCAGCACCTGCCCCGCATCGA
>CAWUMD010000209.1:0-3895 GCA_963923365.1 uncultured bacterium | reverse complement strand
CCCACCTGGGCAAAGCCACTGGTGAAGGGCACTCCGGCCCGGTGGGCGAGATCGGCACCCAGGCTGGCATCGATGAACAGATCGGCACCCAGCTCACCCCAGCGACCACTACGGAGGGTACAGATCCGCGGCCCCTCGGTCTGCACGCTGCGCAGCTGGGCCCGATCCAGCACCGGGATGCCCGCCTGCTGCAGCCGCTGCCGGAAGCGCTGGCTGGCTCGCTGGGGATCCACCGCGATCCGCCCGGTGCCCGTGAGGTCAAGGAACTCCTGGTAGAGGGCGCTCGACGGGGCAAAGGCCGGCAGACGTGAGCGGAAATCCAGGGGAATCTGGTTGCGATCCAGGTAGGCCAGCCCGCCCCGGGCAATCACACCCCCCAGTCCGAGTCGGGTATCGGCATCCGTGACCAGGGCGACCGTGGCGGGCTGATCGGGACGCAGGCGCCGCAGCTCGTGCTGGAGGGCCAGGGCCGTCATCACCCCGGCCGGTTCATCCCCGAAGACGAGGGCGGTGTAGTGGCGATCGCCAGCATCCCGGCAGGGGGTCAGGGACTGCCTCCGGGGTTGCGGGTCAGCGGGCCGCCCCAATAGACCGATCAGGCTCAGAATCAGCACCCCAAGCCCCAGAACAAGCATTCGAGGAGGCGTCATCATCCGGCCGGGGGAGGGGAGTGGCATCAGGTAGGCACGCTCACAGGGGAAGACGGAATTGACGGGTATCGGATGAACACGGGCGGACCGTGGGCGATCATAGACGCACCCCCCGGAGAAAATCGTGTGAGGCTGCGACTGTTGCTGGAGCGTCTGTTCGGCAGTCGGCTCTGGGCCCTGATCCTCAAGGAGATCGGCCAGATCCGCCGCAACCGGCAGCTGATCATCCTACTGATCGTTCCGCCCACCTTCCAGCTGCTGATCTACGGATTTGCCCTCAACCCGGATGTCCGACACCTGCAGCTGGGGGTGAGCGACTATGCCCGCACTGAGCTGAGTCGGGAACTGGTCGCGGAGATTGTCCAGACCGGAGCCTTCGATCTGGCCGGGACGTACTCGAGTGAGCAGCAGCTGGCCCGGGACGTGGAAACCGGCAAACTGACCGCCGGGCTGGTGATCCCCCCGGATCTGCCCCACCGCTGGAAGACCGAGGAGCCCGCCCGGCTGCAACTGCTGTTGGATGGCGTGGATGCCAACAGTGCCGGGATCGCCCAGGGCTACCTGCAGCAGACTGTGGCCCAGTTTGCCCGGCAGCGCCGCGGAGCTGCCCAGCCCCTGCTGCAGACCGAACCGGTGTTTCTCTACAACCCGGGATTGGCCAGCAGCTGGTTCTTTGTCCCCGGCGTGATGGGCCTCGTTCTCACCCTTGTGGGCTCGGTGGCCTCCTCCCAGGTAGTGGTGAGCGAGAAGGATTCCGGCACCCTGGAGCAGCTGCTGATGACCCCGGCCGCCGACTGGGAGATTCTGCTGGCCAAGATCGTGCCCCTCACCCTGTTGCTGCTGGGGGATGTGCTGCTGGCCCTGGTGCTGGGGAGGGTGGTGTTCGGCGTGCCCTTCAACGGCAGCCTGATTCTGTTTCTGATGCTGTCTCTGCTCTACCTGGCGGTGGCGATCGCCATCGGCATTCTGCTGGCAACCCTCTGCCGCTCGCAGCAGCAGGTGGTGCTGCTCTCCTTCTTCATCAATCTGCCGCTGATCCAGACCTCCGGATCGATTGCCCCGATCGAGACCATGCCCCCGTTCTTCCAGGCGATCGCCGCCTGCAACCCCCTGCGCCACTACGTCGCCATCGTGCGGGGGATTCTGGTACGGGGGGTCGGTCTGCCGGAGCTGTGGCCCAATGCCCTGGCCCTGCTGGTGTTCGCCGTGCTGCTGCTGGGCATCAGCACCCGTCTCTTCCGACGCCAGCTCAACTAAGGCAATCCCATCAGGCACACTAGCTCCAGCCCTTACCGCTGTCCCCCCATGACCTACCGAAAGATTCTGGCCGCCCTCGACACGACTGATGCCGCCGATCAGGTGTTCGAGCGGGCACTGACCATTGCCCGGGCGGATGGCGCTGAACTGGTGCTGCTGCACTGCTCCGCCCTGCCGGCCCTGTTCAACACCAACTACATCAATTTCCTCGACACCACCCCGGACTGGACCATCGACCTGCAGCTGGCGGAGGAAGCCCAGAAACAGAACGCCGATGCAGGTAAGGAGCTGATGGAGCGGTTCTCGGCCAAGGCCAGGGCCGCCGGGGTGAACGCCACCCTGGTGCTGCGGTTTGACGAGGCTAACCGTGGCATCTGCCAGGTCAGCGAGGAACTGAAGGTGGATGCGGTGGTGATCGGCCGTCGCGGGCTCTCGGGCCTGACGGAGCTCCTGCTGGGCAGCGTCAGCAGTTACGTCATTCACCACGTCCGGTGCGACGTGCTGGTGGTCCAGACCTCCCCGTCAGAGGCATGATCCGGCACCCACTCCCGGGGGACTGACGGTGGTATCAGGTCGGGGGCTCATCCCAGAGCCGTTCCAACTGGGTCCGCCAGGCCGCCAGGGTTGAGTCCCGCTGCTCCGGGCGATCGCTCAGATCGCCGAGAACCCCTTCAGCGTAGAAGCGTTCCAGGGTCTGCAGGGTCGTCTCCAGGCTCTGGTCCTGGCGTTTGGCGGTCTGGACGATCTGGCGGATCTGCCGGTCGATTGAGGCCTGGAAGAAGCGATCCAGCCCCAGGTCATGCAGGGCCAGCAGCGTGGCGATCGCGTCTTTGCAGTCCGCCTCACTCAGGTCAGGCAGGCCGTGCTGGTACACCAGCCAGATCACGTCCTGGTGCAGGGCGTAGCGCACCTCCTGGGTCTGGTCGAAATTGGCCGCCAGCAACTGATCCAGACATCCGGCCACCTCCGCGACCGGCGCCTGGGGCAGGAGCAGTCGCAACCAGTCCCCTGCTCGGACAGCAGCACCAGTAGCCGGAAGCCCTCGCCATCCACCTGCCAGGACCCCGGCGGCACAGCGCTCACCTGGGCGGGGAACAGACTCTCCAGCAGCGGGGCGATCGCAGCAGCATCCATGGTTCGGTCCCGATATCAGCTCTGATCCTAGCGACCGGCAGAGAGGGCCAGACTGGTAATCTTTTTGAATGGCGAAAAACCTTCGCTGCCGATTTCCCCGTTCCGGTCGTCCTTCATGAGCGCAGCCCGCAAGATCACCATTGCCTCCCGTAAGAGCCAGCTGGCGCTGGTGCAGACCCACTGGGTCCAGGGCGAACTGCAGAAGGCCCACCCCCAGCACGAGATTGATGTCCTGACCATGAGCACCCAGGGCGACAACATCCTCGACGTGCCCCTGGCCAAGATCGGGGACAAGGGTCTGTTCACCAAGGAACTGGAAGTCGGCATGCTCAACGGCAACGCTGATCTCGCCGTTCACTCCCTCAAGGACCTGCCCACCAACCTGCCCGAAGGGCTGATGCTCGGCTGCGTCACCGAGCGGGAGAACCCCGCCGACGCCTTGGTTGTGCATGAAAACTTCAAGCAGTACCAGCTCGAGACCCTGCCCGCAGGCACCATCGTCGGCACCTCCTCCCTGCGACGGCTGGCTCAGCTGCGTCACCACTTCCCCCACCTCGAGTTCAAGGATGTGCGGGGTAACCTCAACACCCGTCTGGCGAAGCTGGATGCCGGGGAATTCGACTGCCTGATCCTGGCCTACGCCGGTCTGCATCGCCTCGGCTTCAGCGATCGCATCCACCAGGAGATCCCTGCCGAGTACTCCCTCCATGCCGTTGGCCAGGGTGCCCTGGGCATCGAGTGCCGGGATGGCGATCAGGAGATCCTCGACGTGATCAAGGTGCTGGAGCACCGTCCCACCGCCCTGCGCTGCTACGCCGAGCGTTCTTTCCTGCGGGAGCTGGAAGGTGGCTGTC
>CAWUMD010000208.1:0-3919 GCA_963923365.1 uncultured bacterium | reverse complement strand
CCCGGTGGTGGTGCCCCCGCCCGTGGCACCGGTGGCGGTGACTCCAGTACCGGCGCCGCCGCCGATGGTAGTTGCTGCGGCCTCGCCTGCACCGACGGTTGCCGACCCGGATCTGCCCACGGTCTGGAGTCAGGCCCTGAACCGTATGGGCTCGATGCGCGGCACCCAGATGCTGCTGCAACAGCAGGGCCACCTGCTGCGGATCGAGACCGATCGGGTGGTGGTCGGGGTGACCAGCAAATGGCAGGGCACACTGCAGCTGCGCCAGGAGGCGATCGCCTCGGCCTTTTCCCAGGTGCTGGGCCGCCCGGTGGCCCTGGAGTTCGAGGGGCAGGGAACGCCCGCCAGTTCTGTTCCGGCGACACCGGTGCCCCTGGCGGCGGTACAGCCCCTGACTGTGGTGTCACCCCGGCCGGTACCGCCGCCGGTGTCCCCCCCCGTGCTGCCGGAGGTCGCTGTCGGTCTCGCGCCGGCCCCTGCACCTCTGCCGTCGGTGTCTCTGGAACGCTCTGTCCCGGCGGTGCCCCAGCTGGAGGAACCGGCCCCGGACCCGGGTGCCCGCGTGCGGGAAGTGTCCCCGGCACCTCGTCTCAGCGCACCCCCGACCGAGGCGATAATCGCCCCGCTGCCCCCGGAGGCGGTGAATGCATCGGATGGCCCACCGCCGCCGCCCGCCTGGCAGGATCCCCCGGCCCTCAAGGCCGCCCGCAGTCTGGCTCAGTTCTTCAATGGCCAGGTGGTGGAGGATGAGGCGCTGGAGCCTGATGTGCCGTGAGAGGGGGGCTGACCGTCGGGATGTTTAGACGGTGCTGTGGTGACCGTGGTCGGTCTTCACCCACTTGAAACGTTTAGCGACGAAGGCCATGCGATGGGTATTCCAGGCCACGACCGGCAGCCAGTGGCACATGTAGAGAAACCCGAGGAGGCTGCGGCTGACCCGCTTGCTGATGGAAACCGGCTCCTCCTTCCGGGTGCGGGTCAGTCCCTGGTCAATGCCCAGGATGGTGAGCAGGAACAGGGTGATGCCGATGAGACCGAAAATCGGCAGCTGACCGGTGAGCAGGCCCCCGATGAAATCAGGGATGCTCACCGTCGGCAGGAAATACTGGGTGACCCAGAACATCGCCATGTCGTAGGTCCGGGCCGGGCCGAGACGCCCCGAGATCAGCCAGGGCCAGTAGTCGAGGAATCGTTGGTAGCCGCCTTCGGCCCAGCGGTTGCGCTGGGGCCAGAGAGCCTTCCAGCGGGTCACGCCCTCTTCGCCCACCGCCGGGAACAGCTGGAATCCGATCCGCCAGCCGTCCAGGTGCAGGCGGAAGGTGAGGTCGAGATCGTCTGTGATCGTTTCCTCATTGAAGCCACCGCAGCGATCGACCGCGGCCCGCCGCAGCACTTCCCCATTACCCCGCAGTTCGCCCAGCCCCCCGATGGCGATCCGCTGCTGCTGGAAGAAGGCATCCACCGCCATCTCGGCGGTCTGGCTACGGGTCAGAAAGTTGGTATCGCTGTTGTTGATCGCCTTGCGTACCTGGACGGCGCCGATAGCCGGATCGTGGAACTGGGGTAGTACCTGACGCAGCAGATTTCGGGGGACCTCCGCATCGGCATCGAAGACGGCGACAAACTCGCCCTCGCTCACCTGCCAGCAGGCGTTGAGGGCACCGGACTTGCCGCC
Source organism: uncultured bacterium (assembly GCA_963923365.1). Lineage (GTDB taxonomy): Bacteria > Cyanobacteriota > Cyanobacteriia > Synechococcales > Synechococcaceae > CAWUMD01. The sequence continues at coordinate 2,244 of CAWUMD010000208.1, read as the reverse complement.
TTTGGCTCCCTCTTCCCGGCGCAGCACCTGCAGTTGGGGTAGCCGCTGCTGCAGGTCTGCCAGAATCTGGGGGGTGCGATCGCTGCTGGCGTCATCGATGATCCAGACCTGCAGCTTCCCGGCCGGGTAGTCGAGGCTGCAGAGCTCCTCCGCCAGGCGCCCGATCACCCCTTCCTCATTCTTGGCTGCAACCAGCAGTGCCACCGTCGGCCACTGCTCCCGATGCTCCTCCTCCAGGGGAGCGGGTTCCGGGGGGGCGGGGGCGGTGAGCAGGCGCAGGGCATGGAGGCCGAACAGGCCTGCCAGACCGTAGCCCACCCAGGGGCCGATGGCGGTGTAGTGCAGCCCGATGGAACCCGCCCACAACAGACTCAGCAGACCGGCGGCCTTAAGGCGACGACCGCCCGTATGACCGTAGTAGTCGCGGGCCGTCACCGGCGCTTCAGGGGCGGTCACAGGGCTGGGCTCGGTCGTCATCCGCGATTCCGTAGGGGGCTGGCCGGGTCTGAAAAGGCTCTAATTAGCATACGTTTCCGACTCCGCCGACGGTTTCCAGAGCAGTTGCCCCCGCTGGAGGGGCTGGAGCCGGGTGCCCGGAAAGTAGAAGGCGAGGATACGCTGGAAGTCCCAGCCCGCATCGGCCAGATGGTAGCTGCCGGTCTGGCTGAGGCCTGCGCCATGGCCAAAGCCGCCGCCGATGAAGCGCACCGAGACCAGACGTCCTCCCTGACGCACCGGCTCCAGGTAAAAGAGGGTGCTGTAGAGCCCCCGGAAGGCCCGGCGGAGTTCATCCCGCTCCAGCGTAATAGGGCCGCGATCGGTGACCACTTCCACCCGCAGGGCCCGGCCGCTGGAGCTGCGATCGCTGACGCGCAGGTCCTTCACCTGGCTGAAACGGGCCAGGGGATGCTGGCGACTGCTCAGATAGCGCTGCAGTAGGGCTGTCAGCTCCGCCTGACTCCGTGCCACCTCCCAGCGGAAGCGGGGCCAGCCGCTGCTGTTGAAGCCGCTGGTGCGGTCTAGAAACCGGCGCAGGTTGGCTTCGCGGTTCAGAGGGGCTGTCTGCAGATCCCAGGCTCCCTGGATGCTGTCCACCACGGCGGTCAGGTAGGAGCGTGGCTGGCCGCGCCAGTTGTCGTCGAACCGCGCGGTGACCCCGCCGCTGTTGGCGGAGTAGAGGGCATCGATCAACTGCTGGTCATCGGTCAGTACCAGACCCCGACTGCGGGCGATCGCCCGGTCCGACGAGGGGCTCGGGTCCTGCCAGCCTCGGTAGACCTGGCACTGCTCATCGGCACAGAGCTCATAGCCGTCAATCCGGAAGCGGCGCAGGTTGCGCAGCACGTAGGTGCGCGCCAGCACCGCCTGGGCGGCGGCGGCAGCGGCCGGGGCCTGGGGCCCCAGTTCGTGGGGTACGACGCCGCGCAGGTAGTCCTCCAGCCGCACCTGGTTGATCAGGGTGTAGCTGCCGTAGGCATTGGGCTGCAGGCTGAGACTGCCCGGGTAGAGCAGGCCATCCACCCGCAGTCCGCCCGGCCCCTCGATCGTCAGGGTGGGGGTTTCGAATCGGCGCGCCCCCGCCTGCACCACCAGCAACTGCCGCCCGGCCGCTGGTTGGCGGCGCCACTGGATCGGCAGCCCGCGTGCCTGCAGTTCCCGGGCCAGGGCCTGGCGGCTGGCCGGGGTCGGGTAGCGTTGGCGGTCGGCCCAGACCTCCCAGGTATTGGGCTGAGCCAGCTCGGTGGCGATGCCCTGCTGTCGCCAGTGATCGGCATCGGCCTCCGCACTTTCAAAGCTGCGGTGGCTGCCCAGCACCAGCTGTGCTTCGCTGGCCCCCGGCCGCAACTGCACACGGACCGTGGTGGCATCGGCGCTGATTCGGGTCGGACCGAAGCGCAGGATGAGGGGTCCCTGGGCACCCCGCAGGCTGACCTGATCGTTGGGCTGGCTGCCGAACCGCTGCAGGATGCCGATCTTCAGGACCGGATTGGCCTCGCTGGCGCGCTGCTCGTCTGCCTTGGGGGTCCCGGAGGGGGCAGGCTGGGGTTGACTGATGCCCTGACAGCCGACTCCCAGCATCGTGGCGACCAGCAAGGCCGCGATTCCCTGACGTTTCATGCGTGGCGATCGCCCCGGACTCCTTCACTACTATCGGATGGCAGGTGCATCGGTAGAGCAGCGATGGTCAGGGATACGGACACCGGGTTGCTGGCCCTGCGGGATCAGCTGGGCTGCACCAGCTGG
>CAWUMD010000207.1:0-3926 GCA_963923365.1 uncultured bacterium | reverse complement strand
GTCGAGCACCAGATAGGCCAGGGTATCGGCCTCCAGTCGCGGGTAGGCCAGACGGTTCCCGGCCAGCCGTCGCTCCAGCTCCTCGAATCCGGCACTCCCTCCATCCGCTTCCACCGTCAGCAGCCAGCGATCGCCCAGGATCAGCCCAATCTGCTCCAGGCGCAGGCGATCGCCCGCCTGCAGGTCGGGCCGGTAGAGGATGACCTCGATGTAGTGGGGATAGCGCTCCTGCTTGGGACGCTGGGGATGACCGATCAGGTCCTCCAGCGTCAGCGGGTCGAGTTCGAACACCTCCCCCAGGCTGCGCAGCCGCCGCAGGTCAGCAAATCCCTGCATCTGCACCCAGGTGATGCCGGTTTCCTCCATCCGGGCCGAGACCAGATCAAGGGGATCGGAAATGGGGCGGCTGACCACGCGCTCAGCACTGTACTCGATCTGCCGCAGCCGGGTCGGGCTGGCCTCCGGGGGTCGCTGCAGCGACCCGGGGGCTTGGTGCACCGTACTGCTGAGCCGATGGCGGAAACTGCGGCGGCGATTTTTGCGATGACGCCGGTTGCTGTTGCGGCGGGAACCCATGACGGTCGCTCCGGAGGCCGACCTATTCTGGCGGCAGCGATCGCCCACAGCCCGCTTGTTTACAAGCCGTAATCAGGAGCAGCAGGAACAGTCCTGTCCCTGCGCCGACTGCAGGTCTCGATGGTGCATCCCTGAGCCAGGCCTACTCCGTCCCCAGCGGCTCGAAGCTCTCCCAACGATGCCAGTGGGGGGTGTAGGTCTGGATTTCCCGCAGATAGTTGACCCGTTCGTAGCTGACCGGATCGGGACAGCGACGCTGACTCATACTGCCCCGCAGCTGATCCAGCGAATCGTAGCCGTGGTCCATCAGCCAGTGGCGCAGCCCATGCTCGAGATCCCGCAGTCGTCCGGGCCCGTGACGCAGCAGCGCCCCCACCGACTGCACGATGTCGGCCCCAGCCATGATCAGCTTGATCGCATCCGTCGGGTGCTGTACGCCACCGGTGGCCGCCAGACTGCCGGGGAAGCGACCGTGCAGCAGCGCCATCCAGTGCAGGGGCAGGCGCAGATCCTGCGGCCCGCTCAGGATCAGATTGGGGCTGACCGTCAGGCTTTCGATGTCGATATCCGGCTGGTAGAAGCGGTTGAACAGCACCAGCCCGTTCGCCCCCGCCCGATGACAGGCCATGGCGAAGTGGGCCAGCCCGGTGAAGTAGGGACTGAGCTTCACGGCCAGGGGGATACTGATCTCCCGCCGCACCCCCTCGATGACACGCAGGTACTCGGCCTCGATTTCGGCGCTGCTGCGGTCCGGATTGCTCTGGACCGCGTAGAGGTTCAGCTCCAGGGCGTCTGCCCCCGCCGCTTCGATCTCCCGGGCGTAGCGCACCCAACCACCGAGGGTGGTGCCATTCAGGCTGGCGATGATCGGAATCGAGACCTGACGCTTGGCCCGAGCGACGTGCTCCAGGTAGAGTTCCGGCCCGACCACGTAGGTCTGCAGTTCCGGGGTGTAGGTAAGGGCCTCAGCGTAACTGTGGGTGCCCTGCTCGAGGTGGTAGTGCAGGTCTCGGACCTCCTGCACGATCTGTTCCTCGAACAGGGAATGGAGCACAATCGCTCCCGCCCCGGCCTCCGCCATCGCAGGCAGGTTGGCCAGGTCCTCGGTCAGGGGCTGGGCTGCCCCGACCACCAGCGGCGATCGCAGAGGCAGACCCAGGTAGGTAGTACTGAGATCCATGGGGTCAGCCTCCGTGGGGGGTGGGCGTAGTGGGCGTGGCCGCTGCGGGGGCCGACGGTGGATGATGGCCATTGCGGCTCTGTTCGCCGGGCCGATCCGCCAGGTAGCGGTAGAGCTGCCAGCGGCGTTTCACATCCGCCTCAGCCTCCCGCAGCAGTTCCCGGGCCGCGTCGGGATTGCTCAGGCGCAGCATCTGGAAGCGGTTCTGGCTGTAGAGATCCTGCTCAAGCGGCAGCTTAGGAGGCTTCGAGTCGAGCTGCAGCGGATTCTCGCCCCGTTCCCGCCGCCGGGGATCGTAGCGGTAGAGCAGCCAGCGTCCGGAGTCGACGGCCCGCTGCTGGGCCGCCATACCCTGGCGCAGGTCGATGCCGTGGGCGATGCAGTGGCTGTAGGCAATAATCAGCGACGGTCCCGGGAAGGACTCGGCCTCCAGGAAGACGCGCACCGTATGCTCGTCGCGGGCCCCGAGGGCGACGCTGGCAACGTAGACCGTGCCGTAGCTCATCGCCATCCAGCCGAGGTCCTTCTTGGGGGCCGGTTTGCCCCCGGCCGCGAACTTGGCCACCGCCCCCCGGGGGGTTGCCTTCGACATCTGACCGCCGGTGTTGGAGTAGACCTCGGTGTCGAGCACCAGCAGGTTGATGTCACGGCCGCTGGCGATCGCATGGTCGAGACCGCCAAAGCCGATGTCGTAGGCCCAGCCGTCGCCGCCGACGATCCAGACGCTCTTGCGCACCAGATAGTCCGCCAGGTCCTGCAGGCGGGCGATCGCCCGCTGTTCCTCGCCGTCGCTCCAGTCCGCCAGAATCCGCTTCAGCTCGGCCACCCGCTGACGCTGCTCGAAGATCCTCGGCTCATCCCGCTGCTCGGCGTTGAGGATGGCCCGGGCCAGATCGGGGGGGATCGGTGAACCGCCGCTGCGGGCGATCGCCAGCCGGTGCAGCAGTTCGGCGGCTTCCTTGGCCTGCTGATCGACCGCCACCCGGAAGCCGAGGCCAAATTCAGCGTTGTCCTCGAACAGCGAGTTGGACCAGGCGGGGCCGCGCCCCTCGGCGTTGGTGCTCCAGGGGGTGGTGGGCAGGTTGCCACCGTAGATCGAGCTGCAGCCGGTGGCATTGGCCACGAGCATGCGATCGCCGAACAGTTGGCTGGCCAGCTTCAGGTAGGGGGTTTCACCACACCCGGCACAGGCACCCGAGAACTCAAACAGCGGCTGCTGCAGCTGCTGCTGGCCGATCTTGCGCAGGTTGAGGCGGCTGCGGTCGATCTCCGGCAGGCCAAGGAAGAAGTCCCAATTGGCCCGCTCCGCGTCCCGGCGGGGCCGCTGGGGCTCCATGTTGATCGCCTTCAGGCGGGGCTCCGCCTTATTGCGGGCCGGGCAGACCTCGACGCAGATGCCGCAGCCGGTGCAGTCCTCGGCCGCCACCTGCAGGGTGAACTGCTGCCCGGCGAAGGCCGGGTCGTGGGCGTGGGTCGAGAGGAAGCTGGCCGGTGCCCCGGTCAGGGCCGCCGGGTCGTAGACCTTGCCCCGGATCACGGCGTGGGGACAGGCGATCACACACTTGCCGCACTGGACGCAGACCTCGGGGTCCCAGACCGGCACCTCATCAGCGATGTTGCGCTTCTCGTACTGGGCCGTACCGGTAGGGTAGGTGCCGTCGCAGGGCAGGGCACTGACCGGCAGGTCATCACCGCGCCGGGCCAGCATCTCCCCGAGGACATCCCGCACGAAGGCAGGGGCAGCAGTCATCGGCGAGTAGGCCACCGTTTCCTGGCTCACCTCGCCGATCGGCAGTGGATACAGCGCCTCGAGGGTGCGGTCCACCACCGACAGATTGGCAGCGACCACCGCCTCGCCCTTACGGGCATAGGTCTTGCGGATGGACTGGCGGATGGCAGCGATCGCCTCCTCCCGGGGCAGCACTCCGGAGAGGGCGAAGAAACAGACCTGCATCGGCGTGTTGATGTGGCGACCCAGGCCACAATCCTCCGCCAGCCGGTAGGCATCGATCACCCAGCAGTCGAGGCCCTTCTCACGGATGCGGCGCTGCACCTTTGGCGGCAGGGTAGCCCAGGTCTGCTCAGCCGGGTAGGGACTGTTGAGCAGCAGCACCGCCCCGGGGCGGGCCGCATCGAGGACATCGAAGCGCTCCAGGAACTCCCACTGGTG
>CAWUMD010000206.1:0-3999 GCA_963923365.1 uncultured bacterium | reverse complement strand
CCCCAGCGGTAACCCCTCCCCGCCACCCGGTTTTTCATCAAACTGCCGAAACAGTAGCCAGCGACGCTGACAATCGTGTCTTCCTGAGGCACACTGTGGTCGCAGCGTGTACGGCACACAGTGGTGCACGCTACTCCTTCACGATTACCGAGGTCATGCCATGCGTCACTGGGAATACCGCATCCTGCATCTGCGCATCGATGAGTCGGAAGCGGCAGCAGCCCAAACGCCGATCGAGCGCCTGCAGCGGCTGCTGGACGAGCACAGTCAGGATGGCTGGGAACTACTGGAACTGCAGCCCCTGGGGGGGCTCTGGATGCTTTGTCTGAAGCGCCCCCGAGCCGTGCCGGAGGGGATGGCTGCAGGTCCGGAGCTGACCTTCTCGGCGGAGCAGGAGGTGCTCTGGCAGCAGGTGCTGCTGCGTCTCAGTCGACTGGAGGCACAATCCCGGCAGGAGGCCTGCGACGGGCTGGAGACCGGAAAATCCCGCACCAGCGTGCGGCGGCGGCGGCGTCAGGTGGTACTCGACGAGGCGGCCCTGAAGCAGATCGAAGCGGTTGCCACGCTGCCCACCATCCAGGCGGCGGAGGCCCTCGGGTACAACTCCCATGCCACCCTGCTGCAGTACGGTCTGCGCTACGGCTATGCCCCGGGTCTGGTCAAGCAGGGCCGCAATGGCAAGGCGGCCATCTACATCGGCTCGGAGAAGCGGCCCCACGGGGGATCAGATCTGCGACTGTGGCGGATTGTCGAGAGCACCCATCTGCCGCAGTCAGTGCCGAGCTAGCGATTCCGCACTCGGGAGCCTGCCATTCCCACACCTGGCTGCCCCCCCGTGCTTTCCCGCCAGCGGAAGGCACGGGAGCTAGGCTCCTAGTGCTGCTTGAGAATCCGGGCCATTTCGCGTTTATCCTGCTTGCGCTTCAGGTCTTCCCGCTTGTCATGGAGCTTTTTCCCGCGCCCGAGGCCGAGGGCGAGCTTCACCTTGCCCTTGGTCAGGTACATGCGCAGGGGAACGAGGGTCAGCCCCTTCTGTTCCACCTTGCCGATCAGCTTGCGGATCTCGTCGCGGCGCATCAGCAGTTTGCGCACCCGCAGCGGGTCATGGTTGAAGAAGGTCCCGGCCTGCTGGTGCGGGGAAATGTGGACGTTGTGCAGCCAGACCTCCCCGTCGCGAATCAGGGCGAAACCGTCCCGCAGGTTCACCTTGCCCGCGCGAATCGACTTAACCTCGGTCCCCAGCAGCACGATGCCGGTCTCGTAGGTTTCCAGGATTTCGTACTGAAACCGGGCCTGACGGTTGTCGGCGACGGTTTTCTGGCCTTCTGACATGCGGGCGGAGCTACTGCCGGGGGTTCTCTCCCATCATGCCAGCCCCCTTCCCGGCCACCACGACCCATTCGTGCAGTTCCCAGTCCACACAGCCGTTGACCACCAGCGGATCCCCCCGCACCACTCCTTCGGCCTCGGTACGATCCGTCGCCCGGAACAGCAGCATGCCGCCCCCCCGCTCGGCCCAGTAGCCACTGACGGGTTGGTGACCGCGATCACCCAACGCCCGCACGTAATCCAGATGGGCCGGAACATGGCGGTCAAACTCCGCTTTTTCCACCCGACCGCGCTCCAATTTGACGAACCAGGGCATCCCTTCACCCTCCACCGGGACGGAAATGAATCTAAAAGTCGTTGCCGCTGTTGACGTGCGCCCCCCAGAATACTCAAGCCACCCCGTGCCGGGTGGGTTCAGCCCGAGGTCTGAGAATGTCCTTCTCCCTGTCACGCTCTGAAAGTTCGTCTCCGGAACCGCGGTCCCAGCCCGTGCGGATTCTGCCCCAGAACAATCGACGCCATGACAGTCGCGCCGGGGGCCATCGATCCCCGCGCCCCCGCCGCCCCAAGGCCGAGGAGGCGACCCTGCCGGACAAACCCGAGGCGGTGATCTACCGTGCCCTGGGGTGCATCACCGGTCAGCTGATCTGGCAACCGGACCAGGAGAACGCCACCCTGCAGTTGCCCGCAGGTCAGCAGATCCCCGTGGCCCTGAGTGGCGCGGTGCGGTCGGTGCTGGAACGGCATCAGGCCCAGCGCGAGGCCCTGACCAGTGCCGATCATGCCTGGCGCTTCTGGCCCGCCTTCCGCGGCAAGAAACTCTACCTCTGGTTACTGGGCTGGGAAGCGGCCGGGTCCGAGCGGCCGGATCTGGTGCAGATCACCGGCTTCGTCAAAGGCTGGAACGACCGCCATCAGCAGCTACAGGTCTGGGTAGGCCGCAATCAGCCCACCCCGGACGAGAAGCGTAAACACCCCGCCTGGCAGATCAAGAAGCTGCACCTGCAGGGCCTGCCCGAGGGCATCAGCCTCGGCTGGTGGCAGTTCGACTGCCAGATCGACAACCGCGGCAACCTAGCGATCGCCAAGGCCGAGAAACTGCAGCGGTTCGTGCCCAAACCCCAGCGTTCTGCGGCTCCGGCCCGGCCCAACCTGCGCTGATCGGTCCAGCCGCTATTCTGGGGAATCGGTCTGCATCCTTCCCCGACCCATGGCGATCATCTCCTCCCATTCCGCCAGCGGGGCACCGGAACCCCGCCCCCGCCGAGCCGCAGCGGAGCCCCCGGCAGCCGAGTCGCTGCTGCAACCGGAGGCTGCTCCCGCCGAGCTGGGGCGCGCCGAGGAGAGTCTTCGGCCCCAGAAACTGCAGGAGTACATCGGCCAGAAGGCCCTCAAGGAAGTGCTGGCGATCGCCATCCAGGCAGCCCAGCAGCGCCGCGAATGCCTCGACCACCTGCTGCTCTACGGCCCACCGGGCCTGGGCAAAACCACCATGTCCCTGGTGCTGGCCGAGGAGATGGGGGTGCAGTGCAAAATCACCACCGCCCCGGCCCTGGAGCGGCCCCGGGACATCGTCGGCCTGCTGGTGAACCTGCAGCCGGGCGATGTGCTGTTCATCGATGAGATCCACCGCCTGCCCAAGGTGACCGAGGAAATTCTCTACCCGGCGATGGAGGACTTTCGCCTCGACGTCACCATCGGCAAGGGCCAGAGCGCCCGCACCCGCAGCATTCCGCTGCAGCGCTTCACCCTGGTGGGAGCAACCACCCAGATCGGAGCACTGACGAGTCCGCTGCGCGATCGCTTCGGGCTGGTACAGCGGCTGCGCTTCTATGAGGTGGATGAACTGACGGCGATCGTCGAGCGCACCGCCCGCCTGCTGGATACTGCCATCGATGCGGCGGGGGCGACGGAGATTGCCCGCCGCTCGCGCGGGACACCACGGATCGCCAACCGGCTGCTGAAGCGGGTACGCGACTACGCCAGCGTCAAGGGCATTGCCACGATTACCCAGGCCGCTGCCGCCGAGGCCCTGGAACTCTACAACGTCGACCCCTGCGGTCTCGACTGGACCGACCGACGGCTGCTGTCCCTGCTGATCGAGAACTTCAACGGTGGCCCTGCCGGGCTGGAGACCCTGGCCGCCGCCACGGGCGAAGACTCCCAGACGATCGAGGAGGTCTACGAGCCCTATCTGCTGCAGATCGGTTACCTGCAGCGGACGCCCCGGGGTCGCGTCGCCACCCCCGCTGCCTGGCGGCACCTGGGCTACGAACCACCCCGCCCGACGGGCCAGATGTCCCTGCTGGAGAGCTGAGATGATGTTCCGCAACCAACTGAGACTCTGGATCGGAGCCGCCCTGGTGGCCCTGATACTGCTGATCAGCCCCCCGGCCTGGGCCGCCCGCAATCCCCCCACCCTGGCGGACCAGGTGCAGGCCGTCTTCGGCCAGGCCTTCGAGGCCACCAACCGGGGCGACTTCATGACCGCCGAGCGCTACTGGAGCGAAGCGATCGCCCTCAACCCGACCAACGCCGCCGCCTGGAGCAACCGCGGCAATGCCCGGGTCAGCCAGAACCATCTGCAGGAAGCGCTCGACGATTACGCCGAGTCGATCCGCCTCGCTCCCGACAGCCCCGACCCCTACCTGAACCGGGGCACCGCCTGGG
>CAWUMD010000205.1:0-4014 GCA_963923365.1 uncultured bacterium | reverse complement strand
GCAATTGTCTGAGCCAGGGCTCAACCTTCACCAGGGGTCCTCCGGACAACCATTGCCATTCTATTGAGATCAACTTTCATCAGTCTTAGACTAGGGCCATCCCCCCCCCGCACGGACTTTCCTGGCATGACGGCGTCGGCCCTGCTGCAGCTTGAGCGGATCTGCAAAACCTATCCCGGTCGTCCACGGGCCGCTGTCGATCAGATCAGCCTGGAGCTGGTCAGCGGCGAGATTCTCGGGCTCCTGGGTCCCTCCGGGTGCGGCAAAACCAGCTTATTGCGATTGATTGCTGGTTTCATCGCCCCAGACCAGGGCTGCATCCGGCTGGGCGATCGCATCCTGGCCGAAGGCCGCAGCACCCTGGCGCCCGAGCAGCGGCAGATTGGGATGGTCTTCCAGGACTACGCCCTCTTCCCGCACCTATCGGTGCTCGACAACGTTGGCTTCGGCCTGCGGGGCCGTCAGGCCAGAGACCGCAGCCTGGAAGTGCTGGAGCTGGTGGGACTGGCTGCCCTGGCCCGTCACTTTCCCCACGAACTCTCGGGTGGCCAGCAGCAGCGGGTGGCCCTGGCCCGAGCCCTAGCCCCCGCTCCGCCGCTGATCCTGCTCGATGAACCGCTGAGCAACCTGGACGTGCAGGTACGTCTGGAGCTGCGCGAGAAGATGCGGCGCATCCTCATGCAGGCCGGGGCCACCGCGATCCTGGTCACCCATGACCAGGAAGAGGCGATGGCGATCTGCGATCGCGTCGCCGTCATGCGGGAGGGTCGGATCGAGCAGCTGGACTGTCCTGAACTGCTCTACAGCCAACCCGCGACGCGGTTTGTGGCCGAGTTCGTCACCCAGGCGAACTTCCTGCGGCTGCAGTCGCGGGGAGAAGGGCAGGTGAGCACGGCCCTGGGCGAGTTCCGCCTGCCGGAGAACTGTCCCCTCGGACCCGACTCCGCCCTGATGCTGCGCCAGGAGGACGTGCAGCTGATTGCCGACCCGCAGGGCACCGTGGTGATTCAGGACCGTCAGTTCCTCGGTCGGGAACACCGCTACTTCCTGGATCTGGGCCAGGGCGAGGAACTGCAGGTACTGGCCGCCGCCCAGCGCGGCCTGGCGATCGGCTCCCGCGTCCGTCTGCGTCTCTACCCCGGGGCGCCGTTGCTGTTTCCCCAACGCCTGCCCCTCGAGCCCCTGACCCCCGAGCTGACCCTGCAGCCCTGAGCCGACAGCACACCGGTTCCGAAGTCGGACACCGTTGGTCCGGCAACGGATCGGATGCTGACGCTGAAACAGAAGGTTTGTGAACCCCTGATGCGGTTGACCGTCACGGCTGACCATACTGTCAGCGATGAGTGGTTCGCGCCATGGCCAAGCGCACGGTCCAGGATTACATCGAGGAAATCCCCTCCTGGGAGGGGGGAGCCCGTCTGTCTGGCCCCACCCTCTCATCGATGCAGTGGCTGGTCTGGTCCATGGCCACCGCCGGAAAGTTCTTCGAGGGGCTGATCATCTTCATGGGGGGGATCGCCCTGCCGCTGATCAGTGCGCAGTTCGGGATGACCGATACGGACCAGGGTCTGGTCACCGCCACCACCCTGTTCGGCATTCTTCTCGGAGCGCTGCTGCTGGGGGGGCTCGCCGATCGATTCGGCCGGAAGCCGGTGTTCATCGGGGAGATGGTGCTGCTGCTGATCGCCCTGGTCGGAGCCGCCTACAGCGCCAATACCCCGATGCTGGTCAGCTGCCTGTTCGTGATCGGTCTGGCCCTGGGGGCAGATTATCCAACCGCTCACCTGGTGATTTCCGAGAGCATTCCTGCCGCCATTCGCGGTCGACTGGTGCTGGGGGCCTTCAGCTTCCAGGCGCTGGGGGCTGTGCTGGGGACGGCAATCGCTACTGTGGTGCTGGGGTTCAAACCCGAGCTCGATACCTGGCGTCTGTTCTATCTGATTCCGGTGGTGCCGGTCGGGCTGGTGGCCTGGGGGCGCCTGTTTCTACCCGAAAGCAGTCACTGGCTGGTCAGCAAGGGTAAGTTCGAGAGCGCCGAAGAGCAGCTGCGCCGCCTGCTGAACCGCAACGATGTGCAGTTGCGGGCCCTGGAGTTCGACCTGGGCGGCCATGCCACACCCGACATCCACTGGCGCCAGCTGTTCCGAGGGCGCCTGCAGCGGGCCACAATTCTGGCCACGGTGCCCTGGTTCCTCCAGGATCTGTCCACCTACGGAATCGGTATCTTCACCCCGGTGATCATCGCTTCGGCGTTCGGCGCCCAGGTGAAGGATCACACCGTGGCGGCGCTGATCCACAACGACCTGCTGGGGGCGGCGGGGACCGCCCTGGTGGACGTGGGCTTTCTGGTGGGTATCTGCGCGGCCATTCCGCTGGCGGATCGCTGGGGGCGCATTCCCCTGCAGATTCTCGGGTTCATCGGCTGTGCCGTCGGGCTGGCGATCGCCAGCCTGGGCAGCCAGGGCAACAGCAGCAACCTGCCGATGATTGTGCTCGGCTTCGTGCTGTTCCAGTTCATGACCAATCTGGGCCCCAATTCCCAGACCTATCTGCTGGCGGGAGAGGTGTTTCCGACCCGGCTGCGCGGCCTGGGAGCGGGGATCGCCGCCGCCTCGGGCAAGGTGGGCGCGGTGATGACAGCCTTCCTGTTTCCGATGCTCATGCAGACCTGGGGCGCCGAACGGCTACTGCCGCTGCTGATCCTCACCTCCCTGCTGGGGGCGGTGATTACCTGGGCCTACCGGATCGAGACCAACGGCGTGGACCTTACCCGAATCTAGACTGCCGATCCGTTCGCTGACCAGTGCCCGGATTCGGAGGTCGGCCATCAGGAAACGCCCACCAGGGCTCAACCGGGAAGCATCACCCGGTTAATCACATGGACGATGCCGTTGTCACAACGGACATCAGCCGCCAGAACCGAGGCGTTCTTGACCTCGAAGGGGTCCGCCCGGCGGATATCCACCGTGGCGCCTTCCAGGGTCTCCCAGACCGGGCGATCCAGCAGCGCCTGACGGTCATGCAGACCGGCCAGAACGTGGAACTTGAGAATCCGCGCCAGCTGAGGCGGGTTCTGCACCAGGGTCTGGACACAGCCCGGTGGCAGGGCCGCGAAGGCATCGTCCACTGGGGCGAAGACCGTGAACGGACCAGGGCCCCGCAGAGCCTCCGTCAGTCCTCCGGCCTCCACTGCCGCCAGCAGCGTGTTGAAGGACCCGGCCTCCCGGGCGGTATCGAGAATATCGGCCATAGCCAGCTCCAGACAGGATCAGCGAAACAATCAGCGGTAGCTCTGCACCTGGATGTCGTTCAGCCGCGCTTCGGGCCGCAGGAACCGATCCATCTGAGCCTCGAAGAAGCGACGGTTCGCCAGTTGATGCTCCGGATCGGGGTCATTCAGGGGATAGCAGAGAGCCGTACGCAGCGCCTGAATCACCGCCGAGGTGACGTTGTACATCGAGCGCTGGAAGGTGATGCCCAGCTGAATCAGCTCATCCTCCTCGCCCCGCTTGTGCTGGCGGTAGAGCTCCGTCAGGTAGGGCGGCAGAAAGTGCAGCATGTCCTGCATCAGCAGCGTCGGCGGAATGCCCGCCGAACCGACCGGGAAGACATCGGCGTAGAGGATGCCGTAGTGGAAGTCCTTCTGCGCATCGGGCACCTGGTGGGCCTGGGCGTTGTAGGACTTGGTGCCCCGGAACGGTGCTGTGCGGTAGAAGACCGCTTCGACGTAGGGCAGAGCGGCCTCGTAGAGCCAGGTGAAGCCTTCGCTCTTGGGGATGATCTCGAAGCACTCGCCGTCGATGAAGACGTGGTGATAGATCGGCCGACCAGCCACGGCGAAGATGCCGTTGACCAGGAAGTTCATGGCATCGGGCACGCCCTTGAATCCACCCTCGTCGTAGATGTCGCTCATCTCGAAGAAGACCGGCGCCATCACCTCCCAGAACAGGCCCAGGTTAGCGTAGTAGCTGAGCTGCTTCACCTGCTCCAGGAACATGTCCGGGAACAGCTTGT
>CAWUMD010000204.1:0-4081 GCA_963923365.1 uncultured bacterium | reverse complement strand
GGGCCTCACCCGGAGCCGCATTCTCGGCCAGCTTGAACTCGAACAGGAACACCTGTCCCCCGTGGCGGACGGTCATATCGATCCGTCCCTGGCTGGTGCTGTCCTCGACGCTCAGGTCCAGCCCGGTGGCTTTGAAGAAGCTGTAGACCACGCTGGCGTAGTAGCCCTCGTAGTTGGCGATGGCATTGTTGCGGTACCAGTCGTGGGGAATGCTCGCCAGCAGACTCTGCAGCAGCCCCTGCAGCCTTTCGAAGTCTGCTGTCTGCAGCAGGGTAAACAGCTGCTGACGATTCACCTGCAGTGTCCGCTCCGGAACGCCATAGGACCGCAGCAGAGCTCGGCTCAGACTCAGCTGCACCTCCCGGTTCGGGTACCCGAGCCGATAGGTCGGCAGACTCAGGGGATCTGATTGCACGTCAGCAATGGTCAGATACCCCGTCTGGAAGAGCAGTGCCTCCGGGGCAATATCATCGACGTCGAAACTCGACAGCAGCTCCTCATCCGTCAGCAGGAACTCCAGGTCGGGGCTCAACACTCCCTTCCGACCCAGCAGCTCCACCAGAAACGCAGGCGTCCCTGTCTCGAACCAGTAGGGGCGGTACTGCTGCTCCCGGAACAGCAGCAACAGGTCGAACGGGTTGTAGACCGCCTCACCGCCCCAGTTGTAGCCGTTGTACCAGCGACGGATCTCCTCCCGATCCAGCCCTGGCAGCTCCGGCGCAAAGACCGTATCGATATCCGCGTCGGTATACCCACAGATTGCCGAGTACTGGGGCACCAGCGTGATGTCGCGCAGGTTATTCAACCCCGAGAAGATACTGACCTTCGAGAACTTGCTCACCCCCGTCAGGAAGGCAAACCGGATGTAGGGATCACACTCCTTGATCACGACATACAGACGGCGAAGCCGGTTCCGTACCAGCCCTGCCAGGTCCGGATCCTCCAGCACATCCAGAATCGGCTTGTCGTATTCATCCACCAGCACCACCACCGGCTGCCCGGCCTGGTGATGCAGTCGCTTGATCAGATCCTGGAAACGACTGGCCGCATCCGGAAACCGGGCCGGCAAGCCATGCTCCTCCTCCAGATCAAACAGCTGCTTATGCAGCAGTTGGTCCAGGGACTCCAGCGAGGGATCAATCCCTCCTCCCAGGCTCAGGTGAATCACCGGGTAGGAGACCGACCAGTCCCAGTGCTCCTCGGCATAGAGCCCCGTGAACAGCTCCCGGCGCCCCGCCCACAACTGGTGCAGGGTATCCAGGAACAGGCTCTTGCCGAAGCGCCGTGGCCGCGACAGGAAGTAATAGCTCCCCTGGGCGATCAGATCCAGGGCGAATCGGGTCTTGTCGACGTAGTAGTGGTTTCTCTGCCGGATCTTGGCAAAGGACTGGATGCCGATCGGCAGTACCCGACGGGGCAGAGGAGTCATCGCAACGCCATGCGCTGCCTGCATTCTAGGCGCTGCCGTCCCGGACGCCGAACCGGAGCGGGGAGCAGCTGCTCCGGGCCCGCTGGTGACAGACCTGGAGACGGCCCGGAGTGCAGCAGTAGGCTACACTTCCCCAACGGCACCCTCTGCGGTGTATGGCTACATCGGGGGTCAAGCGACTCCGAGGCTCCCTGGCATGCAGACTCTTCAGCACAACCCCTGCAAGGTGATGGTCGCCAACGGCAAGGGCGGCACCGGTAAGTCGACGCTGGCGCAGATCATCGGCTGTGCCTATCAGTGTGACTGGGTGGACCTGGACCCCCAGCAGACGATGACCCGGTGGGGTCGCCGCCGCGGTCGGGGAACGATTCACCCGCCGGTCTATGACGAGTTCCAGGCGATCGATGTGGAGGCGACGGCGCAGATGATTGCGGCCCTGCCGGCTCCGCTGGTGGTGGACACGCCTGGGTCCCTGGTAGCCGGGGCTCTGTATATTGCTCAGTTCTGCGACCGGATTGTGATTCCGACATCGGGCCGGACCAACGACATCGAGACGCTGGAAGAGGCACTGGAGAACTTCGGACGGTACGGGCTGAAGGACCGCTGCCTGCTGGTGCTGACCCGCATCCGGCCCCACCACGACATCGAGGAGATCCTCGGCCTGCTGGAGCCCTTCGGAGTGCCCATCTGCCCCCATCACATGGGGGAACGGGCGGCGCATGAGTACGCCCAGGACGAGGGTCAGGTCGCTATTGAGAGTGACCCCCGCAGTCAGGCCGCCCAGGAGGCAGCCGCCATCGTGGAGTGGATCAGCAACCGTGGCTAGAAAACGTACCCAGCGGGGCGCCGATATCGTCCGCAGCAACCCGCCGACCCCCACTACAAGCATCGCTGCTGCTGCCGCTGCGCCGGTGAGCCCACCGGCGGCCTACAGTGGCCTGACCCGTCAACCGGAGCCGGTGCCAGCGCTGGACGCTTCGGCCGATACCTGGGCGGAGTATGTGCAGCGCAGCCAGAAACAGCTGGCCTCGGCCTATATCGAGTGGGGTAAGAAGCTGCGGCGAGCCCATGAGGCCTACAACCACCAGGAGCAACGGTGGGCCTCCACCTTCGAGGCGTGGTGCACGCAGATTCTGGGGGTGTCGAAGGCGGCGGTGCTGAAGGCAGAGCTTGTGGCGACTCAGTTTGAGCGGTTAGCACCTGCTAACCTCGCTCGCCTGCCGGGGTCCCAGGATGCGCTCTATCAGCTGGCGCAGTTCCATCGGGACCACCCGGAACGGTTCGAGGGCATGCTGGAGGAGCTGGGGCCGACGGCGAGCCGGAACGATGTGCTGAAGGTGCTGAAGCCGGACCAGGCGAAGGTGCATCGGCGGGTAGGCGGCGATGAGACGAGCATCCGGGGGCTGATTCCCAAAAGCCTGAAGCCGCTGCTGGATCGGGAAGCGGCCAGTCGGGGCCTCTCGGTGGAGCAACTGGTGGGAACGATCCTGATTGAGCACTACCAGCAGATGGGCGTGGATTAGGCAGAACGGAGAAAACCCCACCAGCGGCGCTGATGGGGTGGAAGGCATGGCTGAGCACCATCGGGTCGATGGCGATGGGCTGAGACCGCGCCGGGCGTGGTCGTGGAACCAGCACTCGGCGAGGGGTGGCTCAACCCCGGTCGCTACTCCGGGCTGGGCCTACCGCTTCCGCTGCATACGGAGACGGTAGATCGCTGCCAGGACAGAGTCCTCCACGTGGGGCGGGAAGCCATCCATGCGGTGGATCTGCTCCAGGAGATCAGCCACGGATGACCGTGAGAAGTCATCGCGGCTGATGTCGCCCAGCAGCGCCTTGAGCGTTTCGCTCCCTTCGTCCTCCCAGGGCGAGAGGGTGGAACGAACGATCGTGTTCACAGCCATGATGCGCGTGGTCTCCCGAGAGTCATGCCGCCTGTGATCGCCCCGGGGCGGCGGCGGTACCCGGGGCGGGATCCGCTGCCTGTGCGAGGAAGAAGGACTGGGGGACGTGAGCTCTCACGGCTGCCACAGGAGGCATCACAAGGGCTGGTGGCCCTCGCGTGCACCCGCTGCGGTCGAGCACGGGAATCAGGATGGCGGGAAGCTCGGGCAAATAGGCCGATTTTTATGCGAACGACCGATGTTTCAGATCAGAGACTGGTGGCGATCGAGGACCGCCTGGAGGGCTATGGCCGTGATGATCAGCTCCCCACACTGGCGCTCAATCTCGAGGTAGGCTTCTTCGCGACAACGGATGTCAGGCTGCTGCAGTCGCGCCAGACAGTCGAGGCAGAAGGCCTTGTCTTCGCAACTCATGGGCAGGGAGGAGAGGACGGTGCTGGCGGGGACACCATGAATGCGTAGCTGCGATTCGGACATGGTCAGACTCCACTGGTTGAGGGATTGTGGGCCCACTGGTCCAAGCGTCAGGGATCGGCAATGGAGAGCAAACGAATTTCGTGCGAATCACCGATTTGTGGGGCAGGCTGATGCCATCCCGAAGGCAGATCGGTGGTTCGCACAGCCAGAAGGGGGCAATCGCCTGACCCGTGCGAGGCTGGTGCCGATGTGTTTTCCACTTGAGGATGAGCAACACCCATGCCCTATGCCCACCTGCTGATCGGCCCGCCGGGCAGCGGTAAGACGACTT
>CAWUMD010000203.1:0-4149 GCA_963923365.1 uncultured bacterium | reverse complement strand
CCCAGGCCACATCCCAGTCGAAGTCGTCGTAGCACTCGTAGTGGTCGACCTTGCGCAGGTCCCACTTGACGCCGCTGGCCCGCAGCATCGGCCCGGACAGGCTCCAGTTGATTGCCTCATCGCGGCTGATGGTACCGACGCCTTCCACCCGACGGCGGAAGATCGGGTTGTTGGTGATCAGCTTCTCGTACTCGTCGATCTTCTCGGCGAAGTAGGTACAGAAGTCGAGGCACTTCTCCAGCCAGCCGTAGGGCAGGTCTGCGGCCACACCGCCGATGCGGAAGTAGTTGTTGTTGATCAGGCGCTGACCGGTGGCGGCTTCCCACAGGTCGTAGATCATTTCCCGCTCCCGGAAGATGTAGAAGAACGGGGTCTGGGCGCCGACGTCGGCCATGAAGGGGCCGAGCCAGAGCAGGTGGTTGGCGATCCGGTTCAGCTCCAGCATGATCACCCGGATGTAGCTGGCCCGCTTGGGCACAGGGATGTTCGCCAGCTTTTCCGGGGCGTTGACCGTGATCGCTTCGTTGAACATGCCCGCCGCATAGTCCCAGCGGCTGACGTAGGGCACGAACATCACGTTCGTCCGGTTCTCGGCAATCTTCTCCATGCCCCGGTGCAGGTACCCGATCACCGGTTCGCAGTCGATGACATTTTCGCCATCGAGGGTGACGATCAGGCGCAGCACCCCGTGCATCGACGGGTGGTGCGGCCCCATGTTCAGCACCATCGGTTCGGTGCGGGTCTCCAGGGTGGCCATCCAAGCTCTCCGGGTAACGCTCAACGCGCTGGACTGATGTCGATTATAGGGAGTCTCACCTCGGCGCTCCGGATCGCTGACGGCGGCGGTAGCGCCAGGAATCAGCCAGGGCCAGCCCGATCAGCACCAGGCCGATGCAGCCGGTCAGAGTCTCCGGCATCGGCAGGTTGATCGAGATCAGCATCAGTAGACCCAGACTACCGATCGCGTAATGGGCACCATGCTCCAGAAACACCAGGCTGTCGAGCAGTCGACTGCGGACCAGCATCACCGTCAGTGCCCGGATGAACAGGGCGCCAAGCCCCAGCCCCACCAGAATCAGGATGGCGTTGGGGGTGATGGCGAAGGCGCCGACGGCGCCATCCAGGCTGAAGGAGGCGTCCAGCAGCTCCAGATAGACGATGCTGGCGATCGCCGCCTTGCCGGTCTGGATCGTGATCTGGCTGTGGTCTTCGGGGCCAAAGGCCTCGGCCAGGGAACTGATCACCAGATTCAGAGTCAGTCCCAGCAGGCCGCTGATCAGGATGTCGGCCCGGATCGCAGGAGCTGTCAGGCTGGCGGTCACCAGCAGGATGGTCAGGGCCACGGCGATCTCGAAGGACTCGAACTTCCCGGCCCGCACCAGCTGACGCTCCAGCTGCTCGATCCAGTGAACGGTCTTGCCTTTGTCGAAGAAGAACTTCAGGAAGACCAGCAACAGGAACATACCCCCGAAGGCGAGGATGCGCGGGTGGGCCTGCTCCAGCAGTTCCGCGTAGCGGTGACCATCATGCAGGGCCCAGTCCAGCACCTGGGCCAGACTGCTGCCGCTGCTGAGGCTGACGATCAGCAGCGGGCCGAGGAAGCGTACGCCGAAGACCGGAATCACCAGGCCCCAGGTGAGGAAGAACTGTTGCCAGGCGGGACTCATGGTCTCCAGTACCCGGGCGTTGACGACGGCGTTGTCGAAGGAAAGAGAGACTTCCAGTACCAGCAGAATCAGGGTGATGAAGCCAGCTTCCGGTCCATAGCCGGTAGTGACTGCCACCAGCCCGGCGAGGCAGGCCAGCAGGGGCCAGACCAGGGGACGGAAATGGTTCACGGTGTCGCTCGCAGATACCGTCACCAACCTACGACGAAAGGGGGCTGGGACGAACGGTCGGTTCGCCGCCGACAATGGAGGTTGCGCTTCGGACGGAACGGATGTCGGACCAACCTGCCTTCGATCACTGCACAGTGCTGCGGGCCGAGACGGTGGAGAGCCTGCCGGTGGTGGGGGGCGGCACCTACCTCGACTGCACCCTCGGGGGCGGTGGCCACAGCGAGTACCTTCTGTCACGGATTCCCGACAGTTGCCTCTGGGGGCTCGATCAGGATCCGGCGGCCCTGGCGGCAGCGGGCGATCGCCTGGCCCGCTTCGGCGATCGCTTCACCCCGATCCGTACCAACTTCGCTGACTTCGACCCCGGTGCGCAGCGGTTCGATGGCATCCTCGCCGACCTGGGCGTCAGTTCGCCTCAGTTCGATACCCCGGAGCGGGGCTTCAGTTTCCGCCATGAAGCTCCTCTGGACATGCGCATGGACCCGGCCGCTGACTGGACCGCCGCCGATCTGATCAACGAGTCTGACCAGGAGGAGATTGCCCGCATCCTCTACGAGTACGGCGAGGAGCGCCTGTCTCGGAAAATCGCGGCCTGGGTCTGCGAGCATCGGCCCCTGACCACCACCACCCAACTGGCGGAAATCTGCAGCCGTGCCTATCCGCCCAAGGCCCGCTACGGCCGTATCCATCCGGCCACCCGCACCTTCCAGGCGCTCCGCATTGCCGTCAACCGCGAGCTGGAGGTACTCGAAACCCTGCTGGAGCGCGCCCCCGACTGGCTCCAGCCCGGTGGCTGTCTGGCGATTATCAGCTTCCACAGCCTGGAGGACCGGCTGGTCAAGCACCGCTTCAAGAACGACGAGCGCCTGCGGGTAATCACCCGCAAGCCGGTACTGCCCACGGATGCTGAGTGTGAGGCCAATCCCCGGGCGCGCTCGGCCAAGTTGAGGACAGCTGAACGACGGTCGGAAGAGGCCTGAGACCAGCCTGTATAGGATGCGACCAGCCGTGACTCGAAAAAAGTTCCGCCGGGGGCTAGCGCCCACAGCAAAAGGCTGCTACATTAGTTTCTTGTCACGGGCTAGTAGCTCAGTGGATTAGAGCACTTGACTACGGATCAAGTGGTCGCAGGTTCGAGTCCTGCCTGGCCCGTCCACTCAAAAAGCGTCGTTCCTCGGAGCGGCGCTTTTTGCTGTCGGCCATTTATCTGCACAAAAAAACCCGACGCGGCGGTCGGGCACTGGAGTCAGCGGGAGATCGGCCTCAGGGGGTGGCGATCGCCGGGCGACTGCGGGGATACTCCTGCATCAGTCGCCGCACTTCCTCGGCGTGGTAGGAACTGCGGGTGAGCGGACTGGAGACCACCTGCAGAAAGCCCAGTTCCTCGCCGTAGACCCGCCAGGCCTCGAATTCCTCCGGGGTAACGAAGCGCTCGACCCCCAGGTGCTTCTGGGTCGGTTGCAGGTACTGGCCGATAGTGACGATGTCGCAGTCCACGGCCCGCAGATCCCGTAGGGTCTGGCGCACCTCTTCATCGGTCTCGCCCAGGCCGACCATGATTCCGGACTTGGTGTAGATCCAGGGGGCTCGGGCCTTCGTGCGGGCCAGCAGATCGAGGCTGCGCTGGTAGTTGCCCTGGGGACGGGTGCGCCGGTAAAGGCGCGGCACCGTTTCGGTGTTGTGGTTGAGGACTTCCGGGGTGGCGTCCAGGGTGGTCTGCAGGGCCTCCCAGTCGCCACAGTAGTCGGGGATCAGGACCTCGATCGTTGTGTCCGGTGAGATCTTGCGGGTTTCCTGGATGCAGCGGACGAATTGACTGGAGCCCCCATCCGGCAGGTCGTCCCGGTTCACGGACGTGATCACCACGTGGCGCAGCTTCAGCCGACGCACGGCCTCTGCCAGCCGCAGGGGCTCCGTCGGATCGAGGGGTACCGGCTTCTTCTCGAAGTCGATGTCGCAGTAGGGACAGGCGCGGGTGCAGGCCGGACCCATGATCAGGAAGGTGGCGGTGCCGGCGTTGAAGCACTCACCGATGTTCGGGCAGGAGGCTTCCTCGCAGACGGTATTCAGACTCAGATCCCGCAGGATGTCCTTGACATCGCCGACCCGCTCCCACTGTGGGGCCTTGACGCGCAACCAATCCGGCTTGACGACCACGGGTTTCTTCCTGCTACGTCCGAATTTCCCCATGCTATCGCGCAGCCTGGATGCGGTTTCCGGAGGGCTGCGGTATAGTGATATCTGCCCATTGGGCAACCGGGATGTAGCGCAGCTTGGTAGCGCACTTCGTTCGGGACGAAGGGGCCGCAGG
>CAWUMD010000202.1:0-4171 GCA_963923365.1 uncultured bacterium | reverse complement strand
GCGTAGTAGCTGAGCTGCTTCACCTGCTCCAGGAACATGTCCGGGAACAGCTTGTAAAGACCCAGCATCAGCGGATTGCGCTTGAAGTAGGCCTTGATCGCCCGATCGGCGTTGGCGCGGTAGGCGTCGGATTCGAGGTAGTCGTTGAAGCGGCCGCCCATGCCCTGGTGCCAGAGCATGGCCTGCATGCAGGCTTCGGCGAACTCCATGTTCACCCGGTCGTGCCAGAGGTGGTGGAGCAGCTTGGGCATGCGGGTAGTTTCACCCCGGGCCATGAACTCCAGCAGTTCCGGGTGGGCCTTCTCACCGCCGCGCCAGATGCGCAGGTCGGCGTTGTCGCCGGAGTAGGAGCAGGGCCGGTCCAGGTACTCCTGGGAGATGAAGTACTTGAAGGCCGGGATGGGGTTGAGGAACACCCGCTCGGCGATGTAGAGCAGGTCGCGCCAGTAGAAGTCCATCGGCACGGCATAGGCCTTGTAGATGCCGATGATCTGCATCAGGTTTTCCGGGGTGTCCGGTAGCATCGAGCCGCCGGCCTCGAGCCGATGGATGACATCGGCATAGGGGTGCGTGGAGGGGGGCAGGGTAGGGGTGATCACGGTCACGGCAGCAGCACCTCCGTCAGAGCAGGCAGATGGGCAATGCGGGTGTCGGGAGCCAGGGGAGAAGTAGGCAGCGGCGATCGCTGCGCCAGTTGCTGACTTTCAGGTTCACTCCAGCCGACCAAGGCCTGGGGCCAGAGACCACCGAGGGCAATCAGCACCGCCAGGGCCACGGCGGGAAGCCGCTCAGCCAGGGTGGTGGAGCTGTAGTCGGCGCGGGCGTTGTCGAGGCGACCGAAGCCGACCCGGTTGAACAGGCGCACGCAGTAGACGGCGGTCAGGCCGGAGGCCAGCAGACAGGCCAGGGTCGGCAGCGGGAAGACGGTCCAGCTGCCCTGGTAGACCAGGAACTCAGCCACAAAGCCCGCCAGACCCGGCAGACCGGCACTGGCCATCAGCGCCAGCAGCAGCAGACCCATGGTGAAGGGCAACCCCCGGTAGGGATTCATCAGACCCGACAGCTCGGCGATTTCGGTGGTGCCGGCATGGGTCTGCACCAGCCCGACCAGCAGGAACAGAAGAGCGACGATCAGACCGTGGGCAATCATCTGGGCGATCGCCCCCTGCAGACTCAGGGGAGTCGCCGCTGCCAGAGCCAGCACCAGCGTGCCCATGTGTCCCAGGGAGCTGTAGGCCACCAGCCGTTTCAGTTCCGGCTGGGCGATCGCGTTCAGGGCCCCGTAGACCGCAGTCACCGCCCCGAGCACCGCCAGGGTGGGCGCCCACTCGGACCAGGCCTGGGGCAGGAACTGCAGCCCGAAGCGCAGCAGCCCGTAGGCCCCCAGCTTGGACATCGCCCCCGCCAGCAGCATCACCACCGGCGTGGAGGTCTGGCTGTAGGTGAGGGGCTGCCAGCCATGCAGGGGCAGCAGCGGCAGCTTGATGCCGAACCCGATCCCCAGCAGCAGCAGCAGCCAGGCCTGAGTCACCGGCGCCAGGGACTGACGGGCCAGATCGGCGTACTCGAAGCTGGGGACACCACCGCCCAGCAGGCCGAGGCCGAGAATCCCGGCGAACAGGGCCACGCCGGAGACCGCCCCGAAGAGCAGGAAGCGACTGGCGGCAGCCCCCCGCTCAGCACCGCCCCAGATGCTGATCAGCAGGTAGGCGGGAATCAGCAGCAGCTCGTAGGCAATCAGGAACAGCAGGGCGTTCTGGGCCAGGAAGGAGCCGACCAGCGCCGCGTTGGTGACCAGCAGCAGCGCGAAGTAAAGCCGGGGACGGCGGGTATTGGACGCACTGGCGGCGATCGCCGCGACGGTGATGATCGCCGTCAGCAGTACCAGAGGTCGGGAGATGCCATCAGCACCGAGGTGGAAGTCGAGACCCAGGGGAGGTAGCCAGGGCAGGCGCAGGTCCGGGACCGGGTTCAGGGCCAGGGCGGTGGCCAGCACCGCCTGCAGACCGGCCCCGAGCCCGGAAACCGTACGCAGGCTGCGGCCGTCGCCGGGCAGCAGCGGCAGCAGCAGGGCGATCGCCAGAGGGATCAGGAGCAGACTGAGCAGCATCGCGTCACCTCCCTAGAAGTGGTAGCTGAGCAGGACAGGGGCGGGGGGCCGCAGCAGGGCCAGAGCCCCGATCAGCAGCACGCCCAGCAGCAGGGTGAGGGCATAGCCCTGGGTTCGGCCGGTGGTGGTGTAACGCAGGGTCTGGCCACCGATCATCGCAATCAGGCCCGCCAGACCGGTGAGGCTGTCGACCACCTGGCGCTCGATCCAGCGGCTGAAGGCAGCGACCCCAGCCACCAGGGCGACGATGGTGCGCTGGTAGAGGGTTTCGGTGTGCAGATCCGAGGCCAGCCACTCCTGCACCGCCGGGATGGGCAGGCGCACGGGAGTTGCATCCGGACGCAGGTAGACCAGGGCGGCGATCGCCCCGCCGGTGATCGTCGACCAGACCAGCGGCCAGGCCAGGGGGCCCCAGGCGATCACCAGACCGGCCTGCTGCAGCCAGATGGGCAGGTGCACCGTCAGACCCAGCACCACCATCGTCGGCAGCACCATCAGCCAGAGCACCTCGGGCGAACGGACGGTCATCTCCGAGGGACGGCCACCCCAGATACGGGCAAAGATCCGCACCAGAGCGAAGGCAATCAGGGCATTCACCGCCAGCACCGGAATCACCAGCAGGGACTGGCGATCGCGCAGGGCCTCCAGCAGCTGACTGAGGCCGTTGAAGCCTCCCAGGGGCGGCAGCCCGACCAGACCAGCCGCCCCGACCAGGAAGGCGATCCCCATGAGCGGACGACGGTTCCAGAGACCGCCCATCTGGGTCAGGTCCTGGGTGACGTTGGAGATGATCACCGTACCGACGGCCATCACCAGCAGCGCCATGGGCAGCGGATAGACCAGCAACATGCGGCCCGCGACCTCGGGCAGACCGCAGCCGACCGCCACGAACACCAGACCCAGCCAGCTGCTGACCAGATAGGAAAGCGCCCGCTTCACGTCCACCTGGGCGATACCGATCAGCGCCGCCAGGATGGCCGTCACGGCTCCAATGCTGACCAGAACCGACTGCACCAGGGGGCTCTGCGCCACCAGCGGCTCCAGGCGCACCAGCACCCAGGCACCACCGGCAACCACGACCGAATTACGGAGGATCGTCGAAGGCAGCGGCCCCTCCATCGCTTCATCCAGCCAGAGGTGCAGCGGCATCTGAGCGCACTTGCCCAGGGGGCCTGCCACCAGGGCGAGCAGCGTCAGGGTCAGGACCGGCGTCTGGGGCTGGGTGGTCACCCACTCCGCCAGCTGTCGCAGGTTCCAGGTCCCGGCCTGGGGAAGCAGGGCAATCACCCCCGCCAGCAGGAACAGGTCACCCACCCGCTTGGTCAGGAAGGCATCACGAGCCCCCTTCACAACCAGCGACTGGTTGTACCAGGTGCCGACGATCAGGTAGGTGCCGAGGGTGAGCAGTTCCAGGATGATGTAGGCCAGGAACAGGGAATCGGTCATCAGCAGGGCACAGAGCCCCGCCTCGAACAGACTCAGGCAGGCGAAGAAGCGCGCCCAGCCCCAGTCCATCTCCAGGTAGCCCACCGCGTAGACCTGGGACAGGAAGTTCAGGCCGGTCACCAGCAGCATCCCGACCAGAGCCACCGAGGAGACGGTGCCGTCGAAACCGATCGTCAGGCCAGCCGTCTGCAGCCAGTTGAAGCTGAAGCTGTAGCTCTCGCCATGGCCGCCGGCCAGGGCCAGGACCACGTGGAGCACCGACAGCAGGGTGCACCCGATATTCAGGTATCCTGCCGGGCGGGGACCGGTGCGGCGGATCAGCCCCGGCGACCAGGCCAGCGACAGCAGCGCCGCAATCAGCGGATAAATCGGCACCAACCAGGCCGTCTGGAAGAAGGTGGCGGTCATGGGGGTTCCCCGGGTGAACGACTCCGCGACCCCGGAGCCCCAGGCCCCGACGTCTGCGATTGATTTATTTCAATTCCTTAGGCAAATTCTAGAGCCTCAATCAATGATTGAGGCTCTAGAGCAGTTTTGTATTTTCCTATTGATTCCCTAAGGGGTTTTTACTGTCTCTTATACACATCTGACGCTGCCGACGATACTCCTTGTGTA
>CAWUMD010000201.1:0-4223 GCA_963923365.1 uncultured bacterium | reverse complement strand
GCCGGTGAGCACGATGCAGCCGTCCGGCAGCAGCATCCCCAGATCGCCCGTGTCAAACCAGCCATCGCGGTCGATGGCCTTGGCCGTCGCCTCGGGCTTGCCGAAGTAACCCTGCATGATCTGCGGTCCCCGGGCCTTGACCAGCCCCCGTTCCCCGACGGACAGCGTCACCCCGGTCTCGGGATGAACAACCTTCAGTGCCGTGGCCCGTACCGGCTGCCCCGACGAGCCGCGACGGTTCTGCCAGGGACGGCGGACCGACAGCACCGGGCTGGTTTCGGTGAGGCCGTAGCCCACCAGCAGCTCGACTCCAACGATCTCAAAGAAGGTGTCGATGTGCAGCGCCAGGGAGCCACCGCCACTGATTACCTGGCGGATGCGGCCGCCGGTGGCCTCCCGCACCTTGGCGTAGACAAGGCTATCCGCCAGCCGGTGCAGGGGCGCCAGGGCCAGGCGGGTGGCTCCGGCTGCCAGCCGCTGGGGCAGGGGATGGGGCTGCACCTGATTCGGCTCCAGATTGCCCCAGACCCGTCGCGCCCTCACGTAGCGGCCACTCAGGTCCAGCAACCGGTTCACCAGCCTCTGCTTCCCGGCGGGCTGCTCGCGGAACTGCTTCTGGATGCCCTCGTAGATCGACTCCCACAGCCGCGGCACGCTGACCATGTACTCGGGCCGGTAGTGGCGCAGGTCCTTCTTGACCGAGCGCAGGTTCGTATAGACCTGGGTGCAGCCCTGGGAGAAGAGGAAGTATTCGCAGGCCCGCTCGTAGCTGTGCCAGGTGGGAAGGATGCTGAGCACAACGGAGCCTTCGCACCCCGGCTGCACCACCCCCGCCAGACTGGTGACCTGGTGCAGCAGATTGCCGTGGGTGAGCATCACGCCCTTGGGCTGACCGGTGGTCCCGGAGGTATAGATCAGGGTCGCCAGGCGATCGCGGTTCTCGGGCACCGCCGCCAGGGCTTGCGCGTGCCCCCGGGCCAGCAGGTCACTGAAGCCAACGATAGAACCGGGGAAGTCCTCGGGCAGAGCCTCATCCGAGAGCAGCACCACGAAGCGCAGGGGCGGCAGGTCCGGTCGCAGCCGCTCCAGCAGGGCTCGGTTCTCGACGATCAGACCGACGGCGCCGCTGTCGCGCAGGATGTACTGCAGTTCCTGGGTCTCCGCCTGGGAACCACGCACCGCATCGGCACCCCCAGCCCGGATCACGCCCTGGTCGGCGATCAGCCAGCGGGCACTGTTGTCGGCGAACAGGGCCACCCGCTCCGGCAGCCCCTGCTCATCCTCGGCCCGCAGTCCCAGGCCCTGGAGGGCAGCCGCAAAGGCGCAGATATCGGCATTCAGCTCGGCGTAGGTGCGGCGCAGGGGCGGATGGGCATAGGGGTCATCGAGGGCGAGGCGATCGCCGAAGCGTTCCGCCGTCCGCTCCCAGATACCTGACAGGCTCTGCAGGTCGTCGTAGCTCACCAGGGGCTGACGCGCCTGCTGTTCTCGCGCCTCGGGCTGCCAGGGCCCCACCTGTGCGATCGCCATTGCCGTCTCTCCTGCCTGGGCGGTGATTCCTGGGCGATCTTACGGGAGGTTAGCGGGGCTCAGCAGCGACTCCAGGGTCAGTTCCTGCCACTGCAGCCCGAAGCGCTCTCCAAAGCAGTCCACCACCGCCGCTTCCACCTCGGCGCGTTCCAGGCCGGGACGGAGGCGGGCCAGACTGGTCACCGGCCGGTCGGCGATGCCGCAGGGCACGATGCGGGCGAAGCCGCTCAGGTCGGGATCGATGTTCAGGGCAAAGCCGTGCATCGTCACCCAGCGGCTGACCTTGATGCCGATGGCCGCCACCTTGGCACCCTCCACCCAGACGCCGGTGAGGCCGTCGAGGCGATCGCCCGCCAGTCCGAAGCGGGTCAGGGCATCCATCAGCACCTGCTCCAGCTGGCGCAGGTACCAGTGCAGATCGGTGCGGTGCTGGTGCAGGTCCAGGATCGGGTAGCCCACCAACTGCCCCGGGGCATGGTAGGTGACCTCACCGCCCCGCTCGATCCGGTGCAGCTCCACATCGGGATCGTCGGGATCGAAGCGCAGATTCGCCAGGGTCGCACCCCGCCCCAGGGTATAGACCGGCGGGTGCTCGAGCAGCAGCAGACAGTCGGGAATGCGCTGCTGCTGGCGCAGGCTCACCAGCTGGCGCTGCCAGTCCCAGGCCTGGGTGTAGGGCACGAGACCAAGTCGGACCAGAGCGGCCTGGGGCATGGGATGTTACGCGGATCGAAAGCTTTTTTAAGAGGTGCGGCGGCCCGGAAGGGCGGAGCTATCGTGAAGGTACACCCTTAGGGGAGGTTGCTTATGAAGCTCGTCATCCAAGGCAAGAACATCGAAGTCACCGCTGCCATCCGGGACTACGTCGAACAGAAGATCACCAAAGCAGTCTCCTATTACGAGGCCATTACGACGGAAGTCGATATCCGCCTCTCGGTTGCCCGCAACCCGCGCAGCAACCTCAAGCAGACCGCCGAAGTGACCATCTTCGCCAACGGCAGTGTGATTCGAGCCGAGGAAAGCAGCGATAACCTCTACGCCAGCGTCGATCTGGTGGCCGATAAGATCAGCCGTCAGCTGCGCAAGTTCAAGGAACGGACGCAGCTGCGCAAGGGCAGCCCCTCCACAGCGGAGGTGACAGAAATTGCGGCGGGAGCCCTGACTGCGGATCTGATCGGCGATCGCCAGCCGGAACTGCCCCAGACGGTGGTCCGCAACAAGTACTTCGCCATGCCACCGATGACGGTGGGCGAGGCCCTGGAGCAACTGGAGCTGGTGGATCACGACTTCTTCGTCTTCCGCAATGCGGAAACCGGTGAAATCAACGTCGCCTACGAACGCAACCACGGCGGCTACGGCGTCATCCAGCCCCGCAGCGAGACCGCCTCTCTGCCCAATCGGGCCGCCTAGACGAGCCAGCCTGACCTGAGCCCCGGCGGCGATCGCACTCCCGATCGCCGCTGCTTCCGTTTCAATGGCAGGATCGGGGGGCTGATGCCCTAGCCCGTCATGTCCCTCGATCTGCGCAGCGTCGAAGTCGATATCGCCCCGATGATCGAGCAGGCCCTGCTGGACCCCCTGGCCACCCCCGAGCAGGTCGCCGCCACCTGTGCCGAAGCGGCACGGTACCATTTCGCCACCGTCTGCCTCTATCCCTGTCACGTTCGTCAGGCCCGGGAACTGCTGGGGCCCAAGGACCCGAAGATCTGCACGGTGATTGGCTTCCCGACCGGGGCCAGCACCACCACCATCAAACGCTTCGAAGCCTGCGAGGCCGTCGAGAATGGCGCCGACGAACTGGATGTGGTGCCCAATCTGGCCTGGCTGCGCTGCGGCGAGTACGACGCCTTCCACCGGGAACTGGCAGAGATCTGCGAGGCCTGCGATCGCCCGGTGAAGGTGATCCTGGAGACCGCCCGCCTCACCCCCGAGGAACTGCGGCGGGGGGTGGAGATCAGCCTCGACGCCGGGGTGAGCGCCCTCAAGACCAGCACCGGCTTCTTCGGCGGTGCCACGGTGGCGGCGGTGGAGCAACTGGCCCAGCTCAGCCGTGGCCGGGTGGACATCAAGGCCTCCGGCGGCATCCGCAGCTACGCCCAGGCGGTGGAGCTGGTGCTGGCGGGGGCGACCCGTCTGGGCACCTCCCGTGGCCCGGAGCTGCTGGCGGAGCGCGATCGCCTCACCTCCGACCGTCGCAGCCAGGGCTGAACCGATGAGCCGCACCCAGCTGATCACCGGCATCGTTCTCAAGGCCGTTCCCAGCGGCGAATCGGACCGCCTGGTCACCCTGCTCAGCCCGGAACGGGGACTGGTGCGGGCGATCGCCCCCGGTGCCCGTAAGGCCAACGCCAAGCTGGGCGGGCGCACCGGCCTGTTCGTGGTCAGTCAGCTACTACTGGGCCAGAGCAAGGGCCTGGCCCGCATCCAGCAGGCGGAAACCCAGCAGCGCTTCCCGGGGCTGCAGCAGCAGTTGCTACGCCTCACCGCCGCCCAGTACCTGGCGGAGCTGGTGCTGCAGCAGGCAGTTGCAGACCTGCCCCAGGCGGACCTGTTTGCCCTCCTCTGCCTGCACCTGGAACGGCTCGAGCACAGTGCACCGGAGCACACCCTGGCCCGCCTCTGCCAGGCCCTCTACCACCTGCTGGCCCTGGAGGGGCTCGCGCCCCAGGTGCAGGCCTGCTGCCTGAGTGGTG
>CAWUMD010000200.1:0-4349 GCA_963923365.1 uncultured bacterium | reverse complement strand
GCAGAAGCCGGGGTCTGAATCCATGCCGGTCGTGATTTTCTCGGAACGCTACCTCGACCACGATCCGGGCCCCGACCATCCCGAGTCACCCCAGCGACTGCGGGCGATCGCCGATCACCTGGCCAGCCGGGCCTGGGCCAGCGAAATCGAGTGGCGCGAACCGACAGACCCAGCCCTGCGATCGCCCCTGGGCGCGATCCTGCGCTGCCACAGCCCCGACTATCTGGCCTCGCTGCAGCGTCTCTGCCACCGGGGCGGTGGCCGGCTCGATGCCGATACGGTCTGCAGCCCCGCCAGTTTCGGGACCGCCCTGCTGGCGGTGAACGGCTGGCTGGACGGCCTGGCGATCGCCCTGAACGAGGGCCAGCCAGTCTTCGTCGCGGCCCGGCCGCCGGGGCACCACGCCCTGGCTACCCGGGCCATGGGCTTCTGTCTTCTGGGCAACGCAGCAATCGCCGCCCGCAGCGCCCTGGAGGATTACGGCCTGGAACGGGTGGCGATTCTCGACTGGGACGTGCACCACGGCAACGGCACCGAAGCCCTGGTGGAAACCGATCCCCGCATCGGCTACTGGTCTGTGCACCAGTGGCCCGCCTACCCCGGCACGGGTCGCAGCACTGACCATGGCCTGGGGGGCCAGGTGCACAACTACCCCCTCCCCCCCGGCGGCGATGGTCAAGCCTACCGCCAGCTACTGGAGCAGACCCTGCTCCCGGCCCTGGCAGCCTTCAGCCCCCAACTGCTGATCGTCAGCGCCGGGTTTGATGCCCACCGGCTGGACCCCCTGGCGGGTATGCACCTGGAAAGCGCAGATTACGGCCAGTTCACCCGGAGCCTGCGCCAGCTGGGGGTGCCCTTGCTGTTCGGGCTCGAAGGGGGGTATCACCTCGGGGCCCTGGCGGAGTCCGTCGCCGCCGTCGTCGACGCCTGCCGCGACCCGGCACCGTAGAATCCGAAGGCATTGCCCCATAGCTGCTCCCCATGACCGACTGTTCCGCCGCCGCGATCGCCCTGCTGCAGCGCCTGCTGGCCGCCGAGGATCTCAACTCCGGCGAGGCGGAGCAACTGCTGGGCCTGCTGCTGGATGAGGCTCTGCCGGACGTACTGGTGGCCGGGCTGCTCACCGCCCTGCAGGCCAAGGGAGCCAGCGCCGGTGAGCTGGCCACCATGGCCCAGGGCCTGCTGGGGGAGGCCGCCGGAACCAGCGCCCCGACCCCGGTGCTAGTCGACACCTGCGGCACCGGGGGCGACGGGGCAGACACCTTCAACATCTCCACCGCCGTGGCCTTCGTGGCAGCGGCGGCCGGTGTGCCCGTGGCCAAGCACGGTAACCGCTCCGCCTCCGGCAAGGTCGGCTCGGCGGATGTACTCGAAGCCCTGGGCATCAACCTGGCCGCCGATCCCCAGCGCATCCGCGAGGCCGTGGGGGCCATCGGCATCACCTTTCTGTTTGCCCCCGGCTGGCACCCGGCGATGAAGCGCGTGGCACCGGTGCGCAAGACCCTGGGGGTGCGCACGGTCTTCAATCTGCTCGGTCCCCTGGTCAACCCGCTGCGCCCCACCGGTCAGGTGATCGGCGTCTACCGCCGCGACCTGATCGAACCGATGGCCCAGGCCCTGGGACAGCTGGGCTGCCGCCGCGCCATCGTGCTGCACGGCCGCGAACGGCTGGATGAGGTGGGGCTGGGCGATCGCACCGACCTCGCCTACCTGCATGGGGGCCGGGTGGAGCTGCAGGAACTCGACCCGCTGGCCCTGGGTCTGACCCCGGCCCCCCTCAGTGCCCTCCAGGGCGGTGGACTGAGCGAGAACCAGCGGATTCTGCGGGAGGTCCTCCAGGGTAAGGGCACCCAGGCCCAGCGCGATGCCGTCGCCATCAATACGGCCCTGGCACTGGTGGTCGGGGAGCGGGCTGACACCCCCGCCGAGGGGTTGGCGATCGCCCGCGACATACTGGCCAGCGGCGACGCCTGGCGCAAACTGGAGCAGCTGGCGGCATTCCTGGCCACCTGAATCCCACCGAGGTCGGCGATCGGGCCCCTATGGAATACTGGGAAGGATTTCCTGTCACTCCTGATCAGCCATGCCCCTCGCCGAACAGCGGCCCGCCATTCTGGTCCTCGCCGACGGTACGGTCTATCGCGGCCTTGCCTTCGGCGCCCGCGGCACCACCGTCGGTGAAGTCGTCTTCAACACGGGCATGACCGGCTATCAGGAGGTGATGACCGACCCCAGCTACTGCGGGCAGATCATCACGTTCACCTATCCCGAACTGGGCAACACCGGCATCAACGCCGAGGACGAGGAAGCACCCCGGCCCCTGGCCAAGGGGGCGATCGCCCGCAACCTGGCGTCCCGGCCCAGCAACTGGCGTTCCGAGAACAGCCTGCCGGACTACCTGGAGCGCCACGGCATCGTCGGCATCCACGGCATCGATACCCGCGCCCTCACTCGCAAGCTGCGCTCCAGCGGCGCGATGAACGGCGCCATCTCCAGTGAGGAACTCGACCCGGTGGCGCTGCTGGCCACAGTGCACAGCGCCCCCAGCATGGAAGGGCTGAATCTGGCCGATCAGGTGAGCACTCCGGAGCCCTATGAATGGTCCGAGCCCACCGGCACCACCTGGGAATTTGCCCGAGGCAGCGCCCCCGCTGGTGAGACTCCGCTGACGGTGGTGGCCCTCGACTTCGGCGTCAAGCGCAACATCCTGCGCCGTCTGGCCAGCTACGGCTGCCGCGTGCTGGTGATGCCTGCGAGCACGCCCGCCACGGAGATTCTGGCAGCCAACCCCGACGGCATCTTCCTATCCAACGGCCCCGGTGACCCGGCCACGGTCACGGCCGGCATCGAAACCACCCGCGATCTAATCGCGGCAGGCAAGCCGATGTTCGGCATCTGTCTCGGCCACCAGATTCTCGGGCTGGCCGTCGGTGCGTCCACCTTCAAGCTGAAATTCGGACACCGGGGTCTCAACCAACCCTGCGGTCTGGAGCGCCAGGTGGAAATCACCAGCCAGAACCACGGCTTTGCCATCGACCCCGACTCGATGCCGCCGCAGATGGTCACCACCCATCTGAACCTGAACGACCGCACCGTCGCCGGGATGGAACATCGTGATCTGCCGATCTTCTCGGTCCAGTACCACCCCGAAGCCAGCCCCGGTCCCCACGACAGCGACTACCTGTTTGAGCAATTCGTGACCCGGATGCGCGAATTCAGAAAAAATCAGGGTTGATGTCGCAATTTCCCGACACACCCACTACGCTTGCGGTGGCTGGGGCCCCTAGCCTACAATCAGCCCTCTGTTGTCGAGATATGTACGAGTGAGGAGGCTGCCATAACTGAGCCGCTCCCCTTGACTGTGAGTCTTCGAGGCACCGTCGAAGTCAAGGATAACCACCAGCTCTTCCGTCTCACGGGCCTTCTGGATGCCTTTTCGGAACCGACCTTCCGCAAGGTCGTCTCCAAGGCCATCGAGGACGGTCCTGCCAATGTGATTCTCGATCTGTCGAAGATTGACTTCATCGACAGTTCGGGGCTGGGTGCTCTGGTGCAACTGGCCAAGCAGGCCCAGACCGCCAAGGGCAGCTTCCAGATCGTGACCAACCCGCGGGTGACCCAAACCGTCAAGCTGGTTCGTCTGGAGAAATTCCTGGCCCTGCAGGACTCCGTGGAAACCGCCCTCGCCAACGTCGGCGTCAAGTGAGGGGGAGGCCCCTGTCGGCCTGCCCCACTCCCTAATGAGTGCTCCCCTGGTCCCCCCCCATCTCGAGCCGGCGGCGCTGCTTCCCGAGGCGAGCCTACGCTCGCTGTCACCGGCTCTGTTGGCCCACATCGGTGATGCTGTCTACGAACTGCTGATCCGGACACACTGTCTGCTGCCACCCAGACGTCTGCAGGACTACCATGGTCAGGTGGTGTCTCTGGTGCGGGCCGAGCGGCAATCGGCACTTCTCAAGCGGATTCAACCCCTGCTGAAGGATGACGAGCAGGACTGGGTCCGACGTGGTCGCAATGCCAGTAGCGATGGCCCGCGACGCATCGACTCCATGCTTTACCGTGATGCCTCCGGCTTGGAGACATTACTCGGTTACCTCTATCTGCGAGACCCGCAGCGCCTCCGGGAGCTGCTGGGCATTCTCGCTTCATGCGTTTCTGATTCCCCGAAGGATTAATCCATGGCCCCTCGCTACAACGGTTCCGATAGCCGCCGCGACGACTCGCGGGACCGGCGAGGCGGCGATCGTGACTTCGGTGGCAAGCGCAACTTCCGCGACCGGGATGACCGGGGCGGCAAGCGCTACGGCGATCGCGACCGCAACTTCGACGGTGGCGGCAAACGCTTTGAC
>CAWUMD010000199.1:0-4355 GCA_963923365.1 uncultured bacterium | reverse complement strand
GGGTGATCAGTTATCTGGAGGATTGGCGCCAGCTGATTCGGTCGATGATTGCCGTCCGTCCTCGACACATTCTGATCGATCGTCAGGTCCTAACCCATCGCAGGACCAGGATCTATATTCAGGAAACCCATGGCTACTATGAGCGGGACGTAAGCTATCCCTGCTGGATCATTAACCAGCGAGAGTTTCTGCAGGCATTTGAAGGATACCGCCTAATAGAACGCTGGAAATCTGATTTCGACTCCCCGCATCATATGGGATTTCATTATGGTTTCCATTTTTTTCGAGAAGACTCAACCCGCTAACTAGATTTCACCCATGGGACCTGCTGCCTCGGGGAAGTGGGTGAAATTAGTGCTGGTTTGGCTTGAAGGGCTATCCAGGGAGGTGGAACATCTAGGATGCTGGAGTTTCTACACAGCTATATCCCGATGTTCCACCGGCTGTATGCTCAGCTGCATCACGGCCTTGCCGACAAGCATCACATCGACCACATTGCCGAGATGGTGAGTGCCTACCTGCTGTCGAGATCCTGTTCTCTGACAGACTGGTTGCCCTTGTTGCCCTGAAGAATGACGGCAGTTAAGTTTTTCGGGGCAACAAGATTACTGGCAGCTTGCCGTTGCTGTCGGACTCCTGAACTCTGAGCTCGGACATTCAGACTTTGGTGTCAGATTCCCTGACGTGGCAGTCAAACTATCGGAGTTTGACGTCAGACTTCCGGACTCTGCCCTCAGAGTCTTGGAGCTCAACGGCAGACTCCAGGACTTTGCGCTCAGACTGTCGGAGTTTGCTGTCAGACTTCTGAACTCTGCGCGCAGACTGTCGGAGTTTGACGTTAGACTTCCGGACTCTGCACCCAGAGTCCTGGAGCTCAACGGCAGACTCTAGGACTCTGCGCTCAGACTATTGAAGCCCGCTCTCAGACTCCAGGGAGGTTCCCTCGGGTGTGTGGGGTTAGCCGCGCCTCAGCTCCGGATCCCATCAGGGATAGAAGGTGATGCTGGGCAGACCCAGGGTCTCATCCCAGCCCTGCATCAGGTTCAGACACTGCACCGCCTGACCGGCCTGACCTTTGATCAGGTTGTCGATCGCTGACATCAGGATCACCCGGCCGGTGCGGGGGTCCGCTTCTACGCTCAGGTAACAGCAGTTGGTGCCGCAGGCCCACTTGGTCTGGGGATAGACTCCGGCGTCGAGGACCTTCACCCAGGGGGACTGGCGGTAGAAAGCCCGGTAGAGGGTCGTCAGATCTTCTCGGGTGAGGTTGGGGTCGCGTAGCTTGCCGTACACCGTCGAGTGGATGCCGCGCACCATCGGCATCAGGTGGGGGGTGAACTGCACCGTCAGTTCGCGGCCGTTGATGTCGCCGCAGATCTGCTCGATTTCCGGAGTGTGACGGTGGCGGGCGACGCCGTAGGCCCCGACGGAACTGTCGGCTTCCGCCAGCAGCATGTTCACCTTCGGCTGGCGACCGCCGCCGCTGGTGCCGGACTTGGCATCGATGACGATGCTGTCGGGGTCGATCAGACCCTGCTTGAGCAGGGGGGCGATCGCCAGCAGGCTGGCCGTGGGGTAGCAGCCGGGGCAACCCACCAGCCGGGCCTCCTGCAGGCGGGTGCGGTAGAGCTCAGGCAGGCCGTAGACCGCCTCAGCGGCGATGGTCTGGTCCTGGCGATCGCCGCCGTACCACTGCTGATAGGTGTCCAGATCGCTGAAGCGGTAGTCTGCCGAGAGGTCGAGCACCTTGCAGCCCTTCTCCAGCAGCACGGGGGCCATCTGGCAGGCGAGGCCGTTGGGCAGCGACAGGAACACCACCTCGCAGCGGGCGGCGATCGCCTCCAGATCGATGGGCTCGATGGTCAGATTGAGGATGGGAGCCAGGTG
This sequence comes from uncultured bacterium, assembly GCA_963923365.1. GTDB lineage: Bacteria > Cyanobacteriota > Cyanobacteriia > Synechococcales > Synechococcaceae > CAWUMD01. The sequence goes on along the minus strand of CAWUMD010000199.1, from coordinate 2,468 downwards.
GGGGTAGAGATCCGCGAAGGGTTTCCCGGCACTGCTGTCCCCGGCCAGATAGGAGATTTCCAGTCCTGGGTGATCCTGCAGCAGACGCACCAGCTGGACGCCGCCGTAGCCTGAGGCGCCGATGATGCCGACCGAAACCCGGCTGCGATCCACCATCTGCTGCTCCTTGGGGGCTGACTGCATGACTGGGAGATTGTAGCGCCCTTCTCCCAGTTCCCAACAGGGCCGAAGAGCGAACAACTACAATCGGTGAATCTGCTGCTGTCGTTCGCCGGTCCGAAATTTGACTGTGAATCTCCCCCAGGATTTCCGTTTCGACTCCATCGCCGATGCCCTGGCGGATATCGGAGCGGGCAAGGCGATCGTGGTCGTCGACGACGAGAACCGCGAGAACGAGGGGGATCTGATCTGTGCCGCCCAGTTCGCCACCCCCGACATGGTCAACTTCATGGCCGTGGAGGCCCGGGGCCTGATCTGCCTGGCGATGACCGGCGATCGTCTGGATCAGCTCGACCTGCCCCTGATGGTCGATCGCAACACCGACAGCAATCAGACTGCGTTCACCGTTAGTATCGATGGTGCCCCTCACCTGGGCGTAAGTACCGGTATCTCTGCCGAAGACCGCTCCCGGACCATCCAGGCGACGATCAATCCGTCGACCCGCCCCGATGACCTGCGGCGCCCCGGTCACATCTTCCCGCTGCGGGCCCGGGACGGGGGAGTGCTGCGTCGGGCCGGGCACACCGAAGCGGCGGTGGATCTGTCGCGGCTGGCCGGACTCTACCCCGCGGGAGTGATCTGCGAGATCCAGAACCCTGATGGTTCCATGGCCCGTCTGCCGGAACTGATCACCTACGCCCGCCAGCACAACCTGAAACTGATCAGCATCGCCGACCTGATCGGCTATCGACTGCAGCACGAGCGGTTCGTCGTGCGTGAGACCATTGCCGATCTGCCCAGCGAGTTCGGTCACTTCCGCATCTACGCCTACCGCAACAGCCTGGATGGCTCCGAGCACGTGGCGCTGGTCAAGGGCGATCCCGCCCAGTTCCCCCGGCAGCCGGTGATGGTGCGGGTGCACTCCGAGTGCCTCACTGGCGATGCCTTCGGATCTCTGCGCTGCGACTGCCGGATGCAGCTGCAGGCGGCGATGAAGATGATCGAAGCAGCCGGAGCCGGGGTGGTAGTCTACCTGCGCCAGGAAGGACGCGGCATCGGCCTGGTCAACAAGCTCAAGGCCTATGCCCTCCAGGATGGTGGCCTCGACACCGTGGAGGCCAATGAGCGCCTCGGCTTCCCCGCCGACCTGCGCAACTACGGTGTCGGTGCCCAGATTCTCAACGATCTCGGCGTCCATGAAATCCGCCTGATCACCAACAATCCGCGCAAGATTGCCGGCCTCAAGGGCTACGGTCTCGAGGTGGTGGACCGGGTGCCGCTGCTGATCGAAGCAACCGAGTTCAATGCCGACTACCTCAACACCAAGGCGGCCAAGCTGGGTCATCTGATGCTGGGCTGAGACTCCCTCAGGGGCAGCTCTCCAGTTGGCCGAGGGTGGTCACCAGCCGGTTCAGCTCGGCGCTCAGATCACCGCCGCCGTTGCCAATGAAGCTGAAGGCCACGGGCGGGTGGTTGAACGGCGTATAGTAGCCCGCCAATGATTTCACCCCGGTGAGGGTGCCGGTCTTGGCCTGCAGTCGCCCCTGCAGCTCCGGGGTGCGGTAGCGGTTCCGCAGTGTGCCGCTGACCCCGGCCACCGCCAGACTGTTCCGGAAGACCTCGCCGTCCGGCCGTCCGACCAGGGTGATCAGCAATTCGGTCTGGAAGGTCGGAGTGGCGCGGTTGCTGCGGGAGAGCCCGGATCCGTCGGCGAGGATCACCCCATTCAGCGGCAGCCCCAGGCGGCTGAGGGTGGCCCGGGCCTGGGCCAGGATACTGGACCGCTCGGCGGTGCGATCGCCCTGGCGACCTCCGGCCTCGAGCAGCGCCTCGGCGAACAGATTCTGACTCTTGTGGTTCATCACCGTCATCAGTTCCGCCAGGGGTGGGGATGGCAGACTAACAATCCGCTGGGGCCCATCGGGTAGTGGAGGTTGGGGCAGCAGCAGCCGGGTAGTGTCCACGCCGATGCCGCGCGTTCCCAGTTCGGCCACCAGGGCCCTGGTGAATTCCTGGCTAGGATTGGCGCTGGAAACCGCGGCGACCTCCGATTCGCTGCCGCTGCGCAGGCCGACACTGAGGCGGATGCCGGAGCCATCGCCATTGCGATCGCCCTCGTTCCATTCGCCGCCCCCGGGGGAGACGGTTTGGGTTGTGAGCTGGATCGGTCGTTGCTGGCTGGGCACCAGCCAGCGGGCCTGGAGGGGTTGTCCGGGGGCCTGGGGCACCAGCTCCAGGGCGATGGTGTTGCGCTCGAGAATCAGCTGGCTGAGGGGGGCGCCGTAGTCCTGGCGGCGATCGCCCTCGGA
>CAWUMD010000198.1:0-4373 GCA_963923365.1 uncultured bacterium | reverse complement strand
CCGATCCAGGGGCGATCGCCGGGGACCGTGGCCGTCATCTCCCGGGCCAGCTGCTGCTCCCGCTCCGACCAGGCCGGATTACCCAGGAACGTCGGCTGCCCCACCGCCAGCCGAGCGAACAGCTGACCGATCAGCGGCTCCGGCCGGGGCTCCAGAAGCAGCGGGTCAGTACTCAGGGGGCGCTCCCAGCTCCGTTGCAGCAGTTCCGGGTCCAGCCCCTGCATCCGCCCCTCCGCCAGAGCCTGCACCAGTTGCGTCAGCTCAACCATTGGGGCACCTCCAGCCAGTCCGCTGTCCCCAGTCCCATGGCCCGGTGGGGGTTGCCGCAGCGCTGGGCCAGGGTCTGCACCATCGGGCGGCCCGCATCCACCTCAAAGACCGAGGAAATCACCAGATCCAGGGGCCGTTGAGCCAGAAACGCCAGCAGGTCCCGGGGATCCCCGGCGATCGCCGGTTTCAGCACCAGCGGCCCGGGCCAATCAACCCAGCGCCGCAGCTGCGCCAGCCCGGCGATAGATTCATCCAGGGCAATGGGGGTGCGATAGCCAGCCGCCAGTTGGCGCATCACGGCTTCCTGCCCCGGGGGCAGGGGCTGCTCCAGGAACTCGACCCGACCAAGGCGATCGCAGCATCGCAACCAGGAGCGGGTGTCCTCGGGAGTCAGGCTGGCGTTCGCATCCAGCCGCACCACCGCAGTGGGCGGCAGGTTCCGAAGCAGCTGTTTCAGCCAGCGCTGCTCCTGGTCCGGAGCGGCGACCCCAATCTTCCACTTGAAGCAGGTTCCGGCAGGGAACTGCTCCAGAGCCAGCGCGGCCGCGCCCGTGGGCAGCAGCACCGCACTGGCAACCTCGGCAGGCTCCGTAGGGCCCTCCTGCTCCAGTTGTCGGAGGGCAGATCCGAACCCAAAACGGCAGGCAGGCAGCGTCGCCGGAATGGCATCCAGGTCAGCATCGACAACGGTGGCCGACCACTGCTGGCAGCAGGCGATCGCCGCCGCCAGGGTTTCGCTGCCGAAGTCCGGTAGGGGGGCAATCTCGCCGCGACCACAGCGATCGCCCCGCCACAGCTCCACCACCAGTCCTTCCCGCCAGGTCCAGAAACCATGGGCCGTGCGCAGGGGTTGCCGGAAGCGGGCCCGGTAGCGTCGCCAGTGAAAGCCGTAGACCGTCATCCCGCCCAACCGGCCCAGAGGCGATCGCCCGCCCGAACCGTTTCGGCCCAGAATCGGAAGGATTGACACAGGGGCCAGCCACCATGGGTGCCAGCTTTCAGGACCGTGACAGTGCCGAACAGTTCCTCAAGCGCTTCGTCTGCCACACAGGCCAGGAGGTCCTCAGCACCGAGGAGGCGGAGCAGACCCGCGCAGCCCTGCTCTACCTGACGGGCCAGTCCGACTACCAGACCCTGGGCGTCTGCGCTGACAGCCCTGCTCAGGCCCACCAGGCCCTGCTGGCCTTCCTGGCCGGGTTGGGCCACCATGATGCGGTGGTCGACTCCGAGGCGCTGGAGTCCATCAGCGGCCCCGTCTTCCTCAAATACAACACCCGCCAGCAGAGCAGCTACCAGTCCGACTACGAAGGACAGTACCGGGGCGTACTGGTCACCTGCCAGTCGGACCTGGCCGATGGAGTCGTCGGCACCTACGGCCATTTCCCGCTGGACCTGTTCTAGGGCAACCATTTCGGACGCTGCCCGGGGAAGTCAAAGACCTGGGGCGGAGCCGGGCGATCGCTCTCCCGCCCCGGCGGGGTGAGGGGCACCAGCCAGAGGGCACTGCCCCCTTGGGTCGTGCGCTGGTCGAGAATCAGCGCCAGACCATCCGGTGACAGGTCAACCGTGGTGCCATTCCCCGCCGCCAGCTGCACCAGGGGTTGCGCCGGACCCAGGGGGGCTCCGTTCGCCGCCAGGTCCAGCGCCAGCACCTGCTCGGTCCCACCCTGGGGCCCCGACTGGCGATTGACCAGCAGATAGATCCGCCGCCCGGTCGGGTCGAAGCGGGCCGATTCGAAACTGCCGCTCAACCGCAGCAGCTGCTGTTCCGGAGCCGCACTGCCGACCCGGAACAGGGACTGGGTGAAATCGGAGTTGAAGCGCACCACCAGGGCCTGACTTCCGTCCGGCGAGAAGCGCAGCACCCGGCCGAACTTGGGTAGGAAGTCGAGGGCCGGTCGCTCCGGATCGAGACTGAGCACCGTCAGTCCCTGCCCCTGGGCGATCGCCAGACTGGCACCGTCCGGAGCGATCAGGAACTCACCCCCGGGGTCCCGGGCCAGGGTCTGGGGCCATTCCCCCTCCCGCAGGCGCCAGAGTTCGACCGTGGCACTGGGGTCGTTGCGCGGAATCCGCTGGACAACGAGGGTACGTCCATCCGCCGCCAGATCGAAGCGCAGGTTCTGGTGGTCCCGGTTATCCAGCAGCAGGGTCATCTCCCCCCGGGGATGGCGCTGACAGTCCGCCGGGTCCGGCGGGCAGTAGTTGAGACCGGTGCTGACACTATAGAGCTGCGCCAGCGTCGGATCCGTCGTGCCGCTGGGGACGGCGGACACCAGAATGCGATTGCCCTGGGGATAGGGCAGAAAATCCAGCACCCGCAGGTTGGGCGGGGTCAGGGGGGTGTGGCGTCGGTCGGTGAAGTCGTAGAGGGCCAGCCGTCCCGCTTCGGGGCCCTCCAGACCCAGGTAGGCGAAGGCCCGATGCCGGGTGCGGAAGGTCGAAGCATAGGGTTTGAGCGCCACCGACCGCCCATCCCGGCCCTGCCCCCCCAGCAGCTGCACCCGGAAGTCGCGCCCGTAGGGCAGGGGCCGATCCGGGGTGAAGGCCATCCGGCGTCCGGCCCAGCTGAACCGACCGGGCAGCGGTGGTTCCAGCCGGAATCCCTGCTCCACCGAAGCAGCGTTCATCGGCCGATCGAAGGTGAACAGCAGCGCCGGATCGTCGGCACCCACGTCCCGATTGGCCCAGTTGAAGCTGCGCACCTGGGGAGCGGTGCGATCGCCCACCAGGAGCAGGGCCAGAACCCCAATCACCAGCAGACTACCGAGCGTCAGGGCACCCCGATCCAGCGGCTGACGGAAACGGCCGAGCATAGACCACGCCTGAAGTGGCTTCCACTCTAGCAAGCTGCCCCGAATCCCCTGAAACCAGCCCGGCTTGTGGGGTTCCCATGGGGATTCGATGAAGTCCCCTTCGATCTGCCCGACAGCCCAGCCCCGGTGGGATTGCTGGGTTCAGTACCGGTCGCTGCCATGTCGTCCTCTGCCCCCTCACCCCGCGACCTGCCCCACCGCGATCGCCACCTGCTCCACTACATCCGGGCCCTCAGCCGCCAGGCCATGGAACTGGCCCGACGTCACTACCCCGGCCGGGGGCGGGGGGCCGTTCTGGCTACCCCTGCGGGGCTACGCTATCTGGGTCGCAGTCAGCTGCGACTGCTGCACAATCCCGCGCTGGAGACGGACCTGGAGCAGGCCCTGAACCGCTATAAACCGGAACGCCAGCAGACCGTTCTCTGTCTGCTGGCGCCCAATGGGGATTACCGAATTCTCTGTCTGGATGATGAAGCTAGTTAGGAGCGGATACGCACCGTCGCCGCCACGGGAACCGCTAGCGGATTCAGGGCCGTGCTGACCTGACGCATCAGATCGGAAGTGGTGGCGATCGCGACGATCAGCCCGGTCAGCAGGAGTGCTTCAAGAATCAGCTGCATGGTTCGACCTCATCAGAATTTCCAACTGCGACCAGAATGGCCAATCCTGACGCGGATGGTCGTAACGCAGGCTACGAATCGGAGCTCAGCGCACGTCGATCTGACGCAGACGTTCCCGCAGCGAAGGGCGACTGCTGCGATCGCCATTCGGGTCGGCCTGGAACTGGGCCGTGGAGATGACGGCGGCGGGGGCCGTCCGGGCCCGGTGGTGGGGGGTGCGGGTACCGATGGGCACAGTCGGGACGTGGGTCTCCTTCTGGCGCATCTCCCGTTTCAGCTGCTGAAGGTGGGTCTGGTGCTGGCGTTGGCTACGGAATAGGGACTTGATTTCGGGTTTCCAATCCATGAAAAATGTCGATTGCGGGATTACCGCACGGTCGACGGATGACTCACAGCCCAGTTCGGAACAATCATCGGAGGCGGCCGCGATTCGCAGAAGCGTCAATTACGGGCGACCGTTCGCCGACGCTGGCCGACGGACTTCTCGGAGCCGACCTGCGGGCCCCTCAACAATAACGCATTCCCTGAAACCTGAACGGGGAATTTCCCGGCGATAGAATCGTGGGGTTTTTCTGGCGTTGCTCCCCATGGCCAAGTCGAATCCACTGCTGGAACCAAGCCTGGAAGCGGCGGTGCAGGGGGGCGATCGCCGTCGGGCGGAGCTGGA
>CAWUMD010000197.1:0-4387 GCA_963923365.1 uncultured bacterium | reverse complement strand
TTCCAGCCGGGGCGGGGCACCGGGACCAGGGCTGCGGGCCAGTTCCGTCAGGGCCTCCACGAGCCGGGTGCCGTCCTCCGGCTGACTGCCGAGGCTGAATAGGAAGGTGAGGCTCTCCAGGGCGGGCAGTTCCGCCAGCACGCCCCGTTCGCACAACCATTCGTCGGCGCTGAAGCCATCCCAGCCCGCCGCCGTGACGTTCACCAGTAGCCGGGTCGGGTCGAGACGCTCGAAGCCGGGGCGATCGCCCGCCGCCAGCAGGCGCAGTCCGGGAATAGGGGTCAGGGCCGTCCGAGCCTGTTCGGCCAGAGCCAGGGTCTGACTCAGTTGTTCATGCCCCCGCCGCTGCAGGTCAGCCCGGGCGGCATCGAGGGAGGCCAGCAGCAGGTAGCTGGGGCTGCTGCTCTGGACCAGGGCCAGGGCCCGAGCCAGTCGCTCGGCATCGACGCGATCGCCGCGGCGGTGCAGCATCGCCGCCTGGGTGAGGGCCCCGAGGGTCTTGTGGCTGGACTGCACCGTCAGGTCTGCCCCGGCCTGGACGGCCGAAGGCGGCAGCTGCGGGTGCCAGCCGTGGTGGGCGCCGTGGGCTGCATCGACGATCAGCGGCAGGTTGTGGCGATGGCAGAGGTCGGCGATCGCCCCCAGATCGGCGCATAGCCCCTCGTAGGTCGGCGAGACCACCAGCACCGCCTTCAGGTCCGGGTGCCGGACCAGGGCATCCGCCACCTGAGCAGCCGTGACGGCCCCGATTACCCCCAGGTCCGGGTCGTAGGGTGGCGTCAGGAACACCGGCACGGCCCCGCTGAGGATGCAGGCGCTGACCAAGGAGCGGTGGCAGTTGCGGGGCAGCAGCAGGCGATCGCCCGGGCCGCAGCAGGCCAGCACCGCCGCCATCAGTCCACCGCTGCTGCCGTTGACCAGGAAGTGACTGGCCTCGGCCCCGAAGGCTGCTGCGGCTGCTGCCTGGGCCTCGGCGATCACCCCCTCGGCGGCGAACAGGTTATCCAGGTCCGGCAGTTCCGGCAGGTCCGCCCGGAACACCGCCTCCCCCCAGGCCCGGCGCAGTTCCGGGGCAACACCGCGACCGCGCCGGTGACCGGGGGTATGGAAAGGAGCAACCGGGGCATCCGCGCTCAGTAGTAGCTGGCGCAGCAGGGGAGCATCGAGGTCCATCGGCAGAGGGCAGGAGCGCTTTTCTATACTGGACTGTGGCCTGCGGAACGCCCGATCCATCCGCCGCCGCCCGTCCTCCATTCCCCGATTGCCTGTGACCGCGTTGCCGCCGCTGGAGCAGTACGATCCCCAGGCGATCGCCCGCCTATACCGCCTTCAGCCCTGGAAGCTGCTGGGCCGGGCCCTCGTCATCCTTACGTCCTTCCTGGGCTTTGTCTGGCGTCTGCTGCGGGATCTGCGGCGCAACGACCCGGATGCCCTGCAGGCGCGGGCCGAGGAACTGCGGCATCTGCTAACCCGTCTGGGGCCGACCTTCATCAAGGTGGGTCAGGCCCTCTCCACCCGGCCGGATCTGGTGCGGGTCGACTTCCTCGATGAGCTGGTGAAGCTGCAGGACCAGTTGCCCCCCTTCCCCACGGATCAGGCCTTCGCCGAAATCGCGGCGGAACTGGGCCGCCCCGTCTCCCAGATCTACCGGGAGATCTCCCCCGAGCCCCTGGCGGCGGCCAGCCTCGGTCAGGTCTACCGGGCCCGCCTGTTCAGCGGCGAGGAGGTAGCGGTGAAGGTGCAGCGGCCCAACCTGCTGCCGGTGATCACCCTCGATCTCTGCCTGATCCGCTGGGCAGCGAAGAACTTCGGAGGGCTGCTGCCCCTCAACCTGGGGCACGACCTGACGGCGATCGTCGACGAGTTCGGCCAGAAGCTGTTCGAGGAAATCGACTACTGCAACGAAGCCCGCAACGCCGAACGCTTCGCCGAGAACTTCCACGACTGTCCCTACGTCAAGGTGCCGAAGATCTACCACGGCTTCTCCAGCCGCCGGGTGCTGACCCTGGAGTGGATCGACGGCTTCAAGCTGACCAATGCTGCCGATCTGGAGGCCGCGGGCTTCGACGCCCAGGCAGTGGTCAAGACCGGGGTGATTTCCGGCCTGCAGCAGCTGCTGGAGTTCGGGTTCTTCCACGCCGATCCCCACCCCGGCAACCTGTTCGCCGTGGCACCCGACCCGGACCTGCCAATGCCCGCAGGCATGGGCCGCATGGCCTACATCGACTTCGGGATGATGGACCAGCTCGACCAGACCACCAAGGAGACCCTGGTGGATGCGGTCGTACACCTGATCAATCGCGACTACGAGGACCTGGCCCAGGCCTTTGTCAGTCTCGGCTTCCTGGCCCCGGGCACGGATATTCGCCCGATCATCCCCGCCCTGGAGTCGGTGCTCGGCGACATCATCGGCGAGAAGGTGCGGGACTTCAACTTCAAGACGATCACCGATCGCTTCTCGGCGCTGATGTTCGACTACCCCTTCCGGGTGCCCGCCAAGTTCGCCCTGATCATCCGCTCCCTGGTCACCCAGGAAGGGCTGGCTCTCTCGGTGGACCCGGACTTCCGGATCGTCGAAGTGGCCTATCCCTACATCGCCCGCCGTCTGCTCACCGGCGAGTCGCCCCAGCTGCGCAAGCGCCTGCTGGACGTGCTGTTCAAGGATGGCCAGTTCCGCTGGGGACGGCTGGAGAACCTGATCAGCATCGCCCGCACCGATGGTCAGCTGGACCTGCTACCCACCGCCAGCCTAGGGGTTCAGTACCTGTTCTCCGAGGAGGGGGCAGACCTGCGCCGTCGTCTGCTGCTGGCCCTGATCGAGGACGATCGCCTGCGTACCGAGGACATGCAGCGGATCTGGCAGCTGATCCAGGCGGAACTGGAACCGCGCCGGGTGGTCGATGCGGCCCTTGGCAGTCTGGTGGAATTCTCACTGGATCGGGTGCGCCAGTGGTGGCCCCCCCTGGCCGAGGTGGTCGGCCGCTGATCCCCCGCCGATCCGGACAAACCGTTTACGATCTGCAAGGCGATCGCCCAGCCCGGCTTCGCCTGCCCTGCGCCTGAAGGAGCCCCGCGTGTACTACTTTCCCGTCAACCCGCCCTACTTCCTGATGATTGCCGGACTGTTCGTCGGCGTGACCTCCGGCCTGGCCTTCGGTGAGGTGCTCAAACAGCTGGTGCAGGCCTGGGGTCGCGATCGCGAGGGTGTGAAGCTGACCAACCTCAACACCGTCGGTCTGAAGCTGCCCTACACGACGATGATCTTCGGCATCGGCGCTTTCCTAGGGGCCGGTCTGCAGGTGTTCGGCTTCCCGGAATGGTTCGCCTGGGCGGTCTCTCTGCCCCTGACTCTGCTCACCGCCGGCCTGGTCTGGTGGCAGCTGAGCAACCTGATGCTGCAGATCGAGACCCAGGGTCTGGAGTCCCTGGATATCGACGGCATGATGATGTAAGCCCTCAGACCCGTTCCAGGTTCCAGAACAGCGGTCCTTCCCCCTGCGGCCTCGGCACGACCTGCCAGTTCCGCCAGCGGAAGGGCCGCTGTTCCGTTTCCAGGGCCGTGACGGGACGCTGCACCAGTTCTGCCAGTTCGGCACTGGTAATCCACCAGCCGTGGCTGGCAATCTGCTCGGCGGCGGCCAGAGTCGCCAGCCAGTCGGGTCGCAGCGCTGGTTCCGGGCTGTAGGCCGGAGACTCGACCTCCCGGGTGCGGCGACGGGTTCGCGGTTCGGGGGCTGGCTCCGGCTCCTCCGCCAGCAGACCCATCTGAGTCGGGATGGCTGGGGTCAATGCCGGGCGAACTGCCGAGGTGACGGTGGCCGCTGCGGCGCGGGAGTTCCCCCCTGAGGTCAGGGTCGCCAGCTGGGGCGGTCGCCCGTTGGCGAAGCCCCGGGCGATCGCATCACAGCGCTCGTTGCCGTCGTTGCCGTTGTGACCGCGCACCCACTGCCAGCTCACCTGGGCGGAATTGATATCGTCCAGGTGCATCCACAGGTCCTGGTTGAGCACCGGGGAACCGCTGGCGGTCTTCCAGCCCTTGCGCTGCCAGCCGCGAATCCACTTGGTGATGCCGTCGATCACGTACTTGCTGTCGGTGTGCAGGCGGATCGGCTCGCGCTGGCCCCGCTGCTGCAGGAACTCCAGGGCAGCGATCGCCGCCTGCAGTTCCATGCGGTTGTTGGTGGTGGCCCGGTCCGCCCCCCCCAGTTCGGCTACCTGCCCGTCCTCGAAGTGAATCTGCACCCCCCAGCCGCCGGGGCCGGGATTACCGGTGCAGGCGCCGTCGGTATAGATATCGGTGATTCGGGGGGAAGCGGCCATGGGCAATTCAGGGGGTGTCAGGAAGCTGTCTCTTATACACATCTCCGAGCCCACGAGACCAGAGAGG
>CAWUMD010000196.1:0-4418 GCA_963923365.1 uncultured bacterium | reverse complement strand
GATCGAACAGCAGACCGGTCTCCCCTGCGACGATGTGGTGCGCTTCAGCGGCGATCGCCTGCTGGCTGCCCTGCAGGATCGGTAGCCTACCTACCGTGACGGGAGGGCCGGGGGCCTAAAATACCCTCGTCGATCCGTCCGCCTGCCCTATGTCGATTCACCCCACCGCCGTTGTCGATTCCCGGGCCGAACTGGGACAGGGCGTGGTGGTCGGCCCCTTCGCCTTCATCGACCGGGATGTCCATATCGGCAACGGCTGCGTGATCGGTCCCCGGGCCACGGTCCTGGCCCATACCCGTCTGGGGGAACACTGCCGGGTCCACAGCGGCGCCGTGATTGGTGACCTACCCCAGGACATGGCCTTTAACCCCGACTGCGTCAGCTACGTCGAGGTGGGCGATCGCTCCGTCTTCCGGGAGGGTGTCACCGTCCACCGGGGCACCGGCGAAGGCAGTGTCACCCGCGTCGGCAGCGACTGCCTGCTGATGGCCAACAGCCACGTCGCCCACAATGGCCACGTCAGTGATCGAGTCATTCTGGCCAACGGCGCTCTGATCGCCGGATACGCCAGTGTCGGCGAACGGGCCTTCATCAGCGGCAACTGCATGGTGCACCAGTTCACCCGGGTCGGACGGCTGGCGATGATGTCCGGCGGGTCGGCCATCCAGAAGGATCTGCCCCCGTTCTGCATGACCCGCAGCAGCGCCAGTAACACGGTCATGGGGATGAACGTGGTCGGTCTGCGTCGCTCCGGCTTCAGCAATGAGGAACGCCTGGAGCTGAAACGGGCCTTCACCCTGCTCTACCGCCAGGGTCAGTCACCGATGAAGGCGATCGAGGAAATCGAGGCACGGTTCCACTCGGTAGCCGTGCATGAGCTGTGCGAATTCGTCCGCCAGTCCGAGCGGGGCATCTGCCGGTTTCTGCGCGACGACGACTGATTTCCAGCGGCCTCTTAGCGCACCGAGCGACCCTCAGTGCAGAACCTGAAAAAAGCTGGCGCATCAGACCCATCCGCCGATGCGCCCGATAGACTCTTCGGAAGTGGGATTAAATCCCATCCGATCGGAAACAGTTCAGAGGGCGAACGAGGGGACTCGAACCCCCGAATGGCGGAACCACAATCCGCTGCCTTAACCACTTGGCTACGCTCGCCGCGTAATCTCCAATATATGCCCATCCCAACCCCCGAAGTCAAGACCCAACCGATGCGCGGGCCATCGGTCCGCCCCCATGTGAACGGCATGAGAGACGCCTGGTTCTGCTGTATCGGTGTAATCGGAGGGTGCGCGGCCCTGCTGGTGGCGACCAATCCGGGTCCAGAGCAGTTCGAAGCCTACGCGGCGGTGCAAGCGGTGCAGCTGCTGGATCGGGAAGTCTGTCGGGCTGACCTGCAGGAGTGGCTGGGGCTGGTCACGGACAACTGCAATACCCTGGTCCAGCGTCATCAGAAACAGTTCGGGCAGCTGATCGGCCGTCAGACCCGGCGACTCAATCTGGGGCTGTTCAGCCTCTACCGCACCCGCATCAGCGCCCGGGAACTGATCCCCTCGCTGCCCCCCGGGCTGGATCTGGCCTACGAGCTGCGCACCGTGGGGGTGCTGGGTCAGTTCCAGGTGGTCGGCCAGGGCTCATGAGATGCACGGAGACACCCGTTATCGGCTGCTCAACGTCCGGGTGCCAACGGTTCTGATTGTCGAGGCCGATCGCCAGCGTCTCGGTCTGGACCCGGCATCCGATCTCACCCTGCTGGATCTGGAGATCGCCGAGGGGCGAATCGCGGCGATCGCCCATCCCGGCAGCCTACCTCCAGCTCCGTTCCCCAGCTACGACCGGCACGGTGGTCAGGTCTGGCCCGGCTTCGTCGACCTACACACCCACCTGGACAAGGGTCACATCTGGCCCCGCAGCCCCAACCCGGATGGCACCTTCCAGGCAGCCCTGCGCACGGCGATCGCCGACTCCAGCGCCCACTGGAGCGCCGCCGACCTGCGGCCGCGCATGGAGTTCAGCCTGCGCTGCGCCTACGCCCACGGCACCGTTGCCCTGCGTACCCATCTGGATGCCGCCGGACCGCTGGCCGAGACCAGCTTCGGGGTGTTCCGGGAACTGCGCGAGGCCTGGCGCGATCGCCTCACCCTCCAGGCCGTGTCTCTGGTCTCGCTGGACTATTACCTCACCCCCGCCGGGGAACAGCTCGCGGATCTGGTGGCCGAGAGCGGCGGCATCCTCGGGGGCGTCACCTTCGCCCACCCGGAACTGGACCGGCAGTTGGAGCACACCTTCGAGCTGGCCGAGGAGCGGGGACTGGCCCTGGATCTGCACGTGGATGAAAGCCTCGACCCCGCCGATGACGGTCTGGACCGGGTAGCCCGGCTGGCGATCGCCCGCGGCTTCTCCCGACCGATCGTCTGCGGCCACTGCTGCAGCCTGGGCGTGCAGCCCCCCGCCCAGCGCGAAGCGACGATGGCGCGGGTGCGCGAGGCGGGGATCACCGTCGTCAGCCTGCCGCTGTGCAACCTCTATCTGCAGGACCGCCAGCGCCCGGGCCAGCATCCCCACCGGCGCGGAATCACTCCCCTGCGGGAACTGCAGCACCAGGGCATCCCCCTGGCTCTAGCCAGCGACAACACCCGGGATCCCTTCTACGCCTACGGCGACCTCGACCTGCTGGAGGTCTTCCGGGTCGGGGTTCGGGTCGGTCACCTCGACCACCCGGTGGGCGACTGGCCCGACAGCATCTGCGGCGTTCCGGCCCGGGCTATGGCGCTGCCGGAGCAGGGCCGCATCGGCGTCGGACTCCCGGCGGACCTGGTGCTGTTCCGAGGGCGGGACTACAGCGAACTGCTAGCGCGGCCGGAGAGCGATCGCCTCGTGCTGCGGGCCGGGGTCGCCATCGACACCACCCTGCCCGACTATGCTGAACTCGACGCGCTGTTTGCCTGAGCCGTGAGACTGGATACCCTGCTGAGTGACCTGTCCGACCTGACGATCCTGCGGGACCCGGCCCAGCTGCGGAAGCTGTCCCTCGACTACTACCACTTCAGCCCGATCCTGCAGCCCCAGCTGGCGGACCGCCGCGCCGATGCCGTGATCCGGCCCCGGGACGAGGCCGAGGTGATCCGGGTGGCTGCTGCCTGTGCCCAGCATCGCATCCCCCTGACCATACGGGGGGCAGGCACCGGCAACTACGGCCAGTGCATCCCCCTGGAGGGTGGCATCGTCCTCGATATGACCGCCCTCGACCAGCTGCTCTGGCTGCGCAACGGCGTGGCCCGGGTGCAGACCGGGGCCCGGCTGGCCGCCCTCGATCGCCAGCTGCAGCCCCAGTGCTGGGAACTGCGGATGGTGCCCTCCACCTACCAGAGCGCCACCATCGGCGGCTTTATCGGCGGCGGTAGCGGTGGCATCGGCTCGATCACCTGGGGCCAGCTGCGGGATACGGGCAACCTGCGGGCCGCTCGGGTGGTGACGGTGGAGGAGAGCCCCCGGGTACTAGAACTGCGGGGCCACGATGTCCAGACGATCAACCACGCCTACGGCTGCACCGGGATCATCATCGAACTGGAGATTCCCCTGGCCCCGGCCTATCGCTGGACAGAGCTGGCCATCGGCTTCGGCAACCTCCACACCGCCTGCGACTTCGCGGCGGCGATCGCCCGCGCCGACGGTCTGATCCGCAAGCTGGTGACCGTGCTGGAGGCCGCCATCGTGCCGATGTGCCCCAGCCTACGCCACCTGCCCAGCGGCGAAACCGCCGTGATTCTCATCCTGGCGGAGGCGAGCCGTGAGGATCTTGAACCCTTCCTGGCGGACTGGGGCGGCACCGTGCATCTGGAGCGCGGCCCCGATAGCTCTGGCGCCAGCCTGATGGAAAGCAGCTGGAACCACACCACCCTGCATGCCCGCGCCGTCGATCCGGTCTGGACCTACCTGCAGTCCGTGCTGCCAGAGGAAGCGGACTTCGGGATGATTCGTCGCGGTCGTGCCCAGTTCCCCGACGAGGTGCTCTGGCATCTGGAATTCCTGCGCTTCGGTGGTCGCCCCCGGGCCGCCGCCCTGCCGCTAATCCGGTTCACGACCCCGGAACGGCTGCAGCAGATCGTTCACTGGTTCGAGGAGCAGGGCGCGATTCTCTTCGACCCTCACACCTACTGGCTCGAGGACGGCGGCATGAAGCAGGTGAACCCGGCCCAGGTAGCCTTCAAGGTGGCAGCCGACCCCTATGGCCTGCTCAATCCGGGCAAGATGCGGGGCTGGATCGAGCATGTTGCTGGCATCGGACAAACCCGATAGACTACGGCGGATCTGAAGCGGACAGCACCGATGCGGCTCATTCCTCTGGCGATCCTGGGCGCCCTGCTCAGCCTCGGCGCAGCACCGGCCTCGGCCCAGACTCTGCCCCCACCGGCCACCGC
>CAWUMD010000195.1:0-4497 GCA_963923365.1 uncultured bacterium | reverse complement strand
CTCCACCTTTTTCTGCAAAAAACGCTACAAAGCCCTCAGGACTTGGATTTCAGGGGGTTCACGATGGCCGGAAATGTTCTGATTGTGGGAGCGAGTCGCGGCATCGGGCTGGAATTTGTCCGTCGGCACCTGCAGCAGCCGCAGTTCAGCCGGGTCTTCGCAGCCTGCCGTACCTCCCAGAAGGCTCCCCGGTTGGAGGCTCTGAAGCAGGAGCATCCCGATCGGCTGCGGACCCTGCCGCTGGATCTGGTGGATGATGCCTCCATCGCCGAGGCGATCGCCAGGCTGAAGGATCAGGTCACACGCCTGCACCGGGTCATCTGCTGTGCCGGGCTGCTGCATGACGCGACGATGCAGCCGGAGAAACGCCTATCCCAGATTCGACGCGCTGCTCTGGAAAAGAGCTTCGCGGTGAATGCCTTCGGGCCGGTGCTGCTGGCTCAGGCCTGCGAAGATCTGCTGCACCATGACGAGCCCTCCCTGTTCGCCAGTCTGTCGGCCCGGGTAGGCAGCATCAGCGACAACCACCTGGGTGGCTGGTACAGCTACCGGGCCGCCAAGGCCGCCCAGAACATGCTGATCCGCACCCTGGCGCTGGAGTGGCAACGCCGTCGCCGCAACACCATCTGTCTGCTGCTGCATCCGGGCACGACCGCTACCGATCTGTCCGCCCCGTTCCAGGCGACCGTGCCTCCCGAGAAGCTGTTCACACCTGAGCGCACGGTCCGCCAGCTGATGGCCATTCTGGATCGGGTCACCCTGGCCGACAGCGGTCGTTTTCTCGCCTGGGACGGCCAGGAAATTCCCTGGTAATTGAGGGCACCGCGCGGAAGTTTCTCAGCGATACTGTGGGCCATCATCCCCAAGGTCCCGCCCTCTCCATGCCGAAGCTCTACATTCTCGACACCAACGTCCTGCTGCATGACCCCGGCGCGATGTTCTGCTTCGAGGAGAACGATGTGGTGATTCCGATCACCGTGATCGAGGAGGTGGACCGGTTCAAGCGGGATCTGAGCGAGAAGGGTCGCAAT
This sequence comes from uncultured bacterium, assembly GCA_963923365.1. Taxonomy (GTDB): domain Bacteria; phylum Cyanobacteriota; class Cyanobacteriia; order Synechococcales; family Synechococcaceae; genus CAWUMD01. Next base: position 3,466 of record CAWUMD010000195.1, on the reverse strand, counting down.
GCCCGCACCGTCTCCCGCTGGCTGGACGACCTGCGCACCAAGGGGCATCTGCAGGATGGCGTGCCGCTGGGAAAAGGGGGGCAGCTGCGGGTGGCCTTCCACCATGCCCAGACCCTGGACCAGTTACCACCGGAATTGCATGGGGACAGCGCCGATAACCGCATTCTGGCGATCGCCCTGGAATGTCAGTCCCAGCAGGGCCAAGCGGTGGTACTGGTCACCAAGGACACAAACCTGCGGATCAAGGCGGATGCCGTCGGTCTGATTGCGGAGGACTACGAAACCGACAAGGTCGACATCGAGGAGCTCTACACCGGCCGGGGCGAAGTCAGTGTCAGTGAGGAAGCCTTGCAGGAACTGCATCACAACGGCTTCCTGCGGCTCGCGGGAGACTGGCACGATAACCAGTGCCTGCTGCTGACCTGCGCCAGCCAGCCCCAGCACAAGGTCTACAGCCGTTACCTGAGCCAGGGCGGCGGGGTGATAGCCTGTGCGCCGCTGCCCCACCAGGGCATCTCCCGGCTGGAACCCCGCAACGCCGAGCAGCGCTTTGCCTTCGACCTGTTGCTGGATCCGAAAGTGCAGCTGGTCACCCTGGTCGGCAAGGCCGGTACCGGCAAAACCCTGCTGGCTCTGGCGGCCGGTCTGCATCAGGTGGCGGATGAGCGTCGCTACCAGCGGCTGCTGGTCGCCCGTCCGGTCTTTCCGCTAGGGCGGGACCTGGGCTTCCTGCCGGGCGATGTCCAGGAGAAGATCGCACCCTGGATGAAACCGATCTACGACAACCTGGAACTGATGCTCAGTCCCCGCAGTGGTCGTGGCGGCAGTCAGCCCGGCTGGCAGAGCCTGATCGATATGGGTCTGCTGGAGATTGAGGCCCTCACCTATATCCGAGGTCGCTCGATTCCGGAACAGTACGTGATTATCGATGAGGCCCAGAACCTGACCCCCCACGAAGTGAAGACGATCCTGACCCGGGTGGGCGAGGGCACCAAGATCGTGCTCACCGGCGACCCCTACCAGATCGACAATCCCTACGTGGATGCGTCGAGCAACGGCCTCACCTACGTGGTCGAACGGTTCAAGGATCAGGCCATCGCCGGCCACATCACCCTGCTGCAGGGCGAGCGATCGCCCCTGGCCGAGCTGGCGGCCAACCTGCTCTAGGCAGAGATTCTCCGTTTCTTCAAGGGAAACTTTCAGAACACTCACAGCCCTTGGCAAAGAAGCCAGGGGTGAGCCGTCGATGCTGGGGAAACAGTCGTACGGCCGACCTGTTTCCTGTGGTGGTGAGGAACTGCTGAGTCCTGCAAGGTAGTTCCCCATGCTCAAGTCTGTTGTCCAGGCCTGTGGCCTGACCCTGCTGCTGACGGGTGGTCTGGTGGTCGTATCGCCAGCCATCCTGGCCCAGTCGGTGTATCCGTCAGGGGTACGCCCACTGCGGGGGCAATTCAACCAGGTGCCGATGCTGCAGTCCAATCAACCGGAAATCGTCCAGTCTGCGGGGGTTCTGCTCTCGACCATGCCCGGCACGGTCTCTCCCCATCCGGCAGACCAGGCACCACTGGGGGCGATCGCCAATCCCAGCTACAGCTTCAACGGCCCCTTCAGCCTGCACCTGCACCACGGCTATCGGCCCCTGGACGTCAGCCGCTTCGGTGGCGTCCGCGATCGCGGCCAGCTGTTCATCGGCCTGATTGCTCTCAACCCCACCAACCAGCCGATCCAGCTGCGCTTCGACAGTGGCCAGATCAGCACGTCCTTTGACAGCCCCTACCGTACCCGGGACTGGGGAGCGCAGGATAACGCCACCGGCAACATCCGCTCCGGACCCGGCGACAGCACTGCCCTGGCCCTGCTGCGGCAGAGACGGGACTGGCGTCTGCCCCCGACGGTGATCGTGCCGCCGATGAGTCAGGCCCTGCTCTTCCAGGTGGGCATCCCGGCACGGGGAACCGCCAATGTCCTGGCCCGGGGCGAAAGCAGTGGTCCTCTGCGTCTGGCCGTAGTCGCCACCGAGGATGATCCCAGCCCGGATGCCTTCTTCAGCATCCTCCAGCAAGGACAACTGGCCGCCGGTCGCCACTACCTACATGCCCTCGATCGGATCAGTCGCCGGGATCTGTTCAGTCGGGTGAGTGGGGTGGCCAGGGGCGATCGCTACAGCGCCGAGGTCAGCGCCACGCTGGATCAACCGCTGCATCTGCCCCTGACCACGACCTGGCGCAAGCACTTCGGTACCGGGGAGCTGCAGATGAATACACTGCTGGTGCGGATGCCGGACTCCGCCCTGGAGAATGTCGGCACCTACGGCACCGAGTACACCATCCGCCTGAAGCTGGCCGGTCGCGGGGAGCAGTTACTGATGTTCAGCACCCCTCCCGAAGCCGGGGTCGGCGCCACCTTCCGGGGCACCCTGCGCATCGATCGGGATGGTCGCACCGACTATGTCCACGTCAGTCAGCGGGCGGGAGACTCAACCCCGGTCTACCGCTTCCCGGTGAACGGTCAGGAGACCGTGACCGTCAGCCTGGTCTATCCGGCAGACGCGACCCCCGGCCACCTGCTGAGCGTGGTGCCCGCCGACTCCCCCCTGGCCGGTCACCTGTTCGACAGTGCCACGGCCTCGAATCTGCGGTCTCTGGCACCGATCGGCGGTATCCGGATGAACTGGCCCCGCATCCAGAGCCCCTCGTCCCGGGATGAGGAACCTTAGCGGACCCGGGACTCAGGCCGCCGGCTGCAGGCGACGACGCATGATTTCGGAGCGCTTACGGGCGGTCTTGTTCCCGGCATCCAGGCTCAGCACCTGTTCGTAGATCGCGAGGGCCTGTTCGGGTTGAGACTGCTTTTCGAGGGCAAAGCCGAGGTTGTTCATCGCTACCACGTAGTCGGGCTGCAGCTTCAGGGCTTCCTTATAGTGCTTCGCAGCCAGGTCGTACTGCTCCTGGGCCGCGTAGGCATAGCCGAGAGCGTTGTTGATCAGGGCCAGGGCCTGCTTATCCTTCAGCGCCTTATCCTTGAGAGCCCGCTTCAGGTACTCGACGGACTGACCGTAGAGCTTCTTGTCGAGGTAGATGCTGGCCAGCTGATAGTATTCCTCGGCACCTGCCCCACCCTGGCTGACCACCTGCTGCAGCGTGGTCAGATCGGCTTCGGAACGCCGGGTCTTGAGCACCTGCTGGAGGACGAACCAACCGGCCACGCCCAGCAGACCAACCAGCGCGAACAGATAGAAGAGGGGATAGGAGCCGTCCATGGATTGCAGCGAACCGGGCTAACAGCAATGCTTCAACCCTACACCACCGTTCCGGAGCCGGACTGGACCGGGATTCAGGGCAAACCCCAACGGCGGGCCCAGGTCTGCAGCGCCCCGGTCTGACGCCAGCGCAGGATGGCCTGTTCCACGGCCCGAGCCAGAACGTCACCCGCCCTCCCCTTGGCCATCACCACCCCCAGCCCGGAC
>CAWUMD010000194.1:0-4502 GCA_963923365.1 uncultured bacterium | reverse complement strand
GCCGGAACGCCGGAACGCCGGAACGCCGGCTTTTTGCTGTGACCGGTTCATGTGCCATGTCCCCTGAAGACTCCCAGCGCCCCCCTGATCAGGACCTCTCGCTCACCGAACTGCCGCTAGACTCCCTGCTGATGGCGCTGCCCGAGTCGCTGGCCGACCGGGTCCGTCTGATTCTGCGTAGCGATCGCCCCCGCGAGGAGGTCATCGCCACCCTTAAGCAGATGCAGCAGGATCGCCTGCGAGCAGCCCTGGCCCTGCAGGACATGCTCGAGCGCTACAAAGTGCCGCTGCCCAAAGACCGCTGACCGTGCGGATTCACCCCGGCCTGGTGGTTGGTGCTCTGCGGCCGTGAAAGCGGCGCGGAGCCGCAGATCGGTTTTCCGATGGTGGGGGAGCCCTGATTACTGTCGACGGTGCCAGCGAGTAGCACCGCCTGTTCCCGCCCTCGGAATGGCTCGGCACTGGGCAGGCTCCGGGGGCGGGCTGCTGTTGGGGGATGCCGGGGAACCTGGGTGCTGCTGCACCATCGCCTGCTCGGAAGCGTTAGTGTGGTGGGCACAGAGGACCTTCCAACTCGTCGCCTGCCCTGACCGGTTGTTCTCGGAGTGACGGGATTCTCCTCTGCTGCACTAGTTGGCATTTATTTGCATACCCATCGTTTCCCCGCCTGGCCGGTCCAGGCACCTCTGACCATCCGCATCAAGGCGGCCGTCACCAGCCATCTGTCCACCAATCACGCTCTGGCAGCCCTGGCCCTGCTGCGCATCCGTGGCTTCGGACTCAGCCTGGGTGACCACACCCTGGAACTGCGGCTGCCCGCAGATCTGGACCTGCACCAGTGGGTGCAGTCGGTCTTCCAGGCCTCAGGAGATCTGACGTTCCTGCACAGTGTCGACTACGCCGAGAGCTTCGACGGCACGATGGTCGGCCATCCCTACAGCCCTCTGGCCGTATCGGCCTGAGGACTGTCTCCAGTTCAGCCCTTCATTCCACGAGCATGTCATGACCTATTCCGCCAGCCCCGCCCAAGCTTCCATCGCAGCTGATCTGCCCCCGATCGGCGCCTGGGTCGTCACGGTCAACGGCCGTCGTGGCCAGGTGATCGAGCACGTGGTCAACCGCCCCGGCGATCGCCCTGATGTGGCCCGCATCCGGTTCGGCGAAGGCAAGCACGGCACCTACCAGGCCGGTGAACTGAAGGACATCGGCGAATAACCACCCCCCTGCTCCTCAGAGCAGGTTCAGGTCTCGCAGCATCTGCCGCTGCTGGCGAGCTGACACCAGACTGTGGGCGGCCATCGCCCCACTGGTGGCAACGGGCGGCACACCGATGCCGGGGAAGACACTGGCCCCGCAGAGCTTCAGGTTGGAGATGGGCGTGCCGATGCCGGGGAACAGACCCTGATCGGCCCCCAGGGCCGGGCCATAGCTGCCCCGATAGGTGTTGAGGTAGCGGGCCTGGGTGCGGGGTGTGCCCTCCAGGCTGATCACCGCCCGCTCACGCACGTCGGGAATGATCCGCTCCAGGGCCTGCCAGAACACTTGGCAGCGCTCCTGCTTGCGCTGCTCGTAGGCCGGAGTGCCAGGTTCGAGGTCCTGCCAGATCTCCCAGGGCTCGTTGGCCGGGGTGTAGCCGTGCAGGACGTGGTGACCGTCCGGAGCCAGCCCCGGCTCCAGCAGCGAGGGCATCGAGAGCACCACCATGTTGCGCTCGGCGGTGATCCCCCGTTCCCAGTCGCCCACCCAGACGTGGTGCAGGGGCAGGTGGCCCAGATCGTCGCCGCGCAGGCCCAGGTGCAGGTGCAGGAACCCGGCACAGGCGGGAGTGGCGGCCCGCTGCGATCGCCAGCGCTCGGGCAGGCTGTCCTCGGGCAGTAGGGCGAGGGTGTCCCAGATGCTGGCGTTGCTGACCACGGCCCGGCGGGCGTTCAGTTCCCGGCCGTCTGCCAGACGTACGCTCCGGGCCTGACCGTCGCGGATCAGAATCTCCTCGACCCGGTTGCGCAGGTGCAGCTGGCCGCCGTGCTTCTCCAGACCTCGCACCAGGGCCTCGGCGACGGCAGCACTGCCCCCGAGCGGGTATTCGAGGCAGGCATCGGGGCGGAACCACTCGCCGAACAGCGTCGCCATGGCGGCGGCGTTGGTGCGGTCCATGTCCAGGCCGCTGATCAGGAAGCAGAGCAGGTCCACCCAGTGGAGCAGGAAGGGGTCGCTGAGGTGGCGGCGGGCGATCGGCCCGAAGGCGCCGCCCAGACCGGCCATCCGCCCCAGGTTGGGCAGCATCTTCCCGGCCAGGGGCAGCAGGTTGCCCAGCAGACCCGGATCATCCCGCAGGGCCAGCAGGGGCAGGGCATTGGCGGCCTCGCTGTAGGGGCGCAGCCAGTCCATGAAGGCCTGCCATTCGCGGGCGGCGCGATCGCCCCGCAGCTGGGTGACCGTGGCCAGGAAGTCGTCGTTGCCGACGCCGATGCGCAGATCGCCCTCGGGTAGCAGCACGCCCCAGTCGCGATACTCGACCACCGGCACCGATTCGCCTACGGCCCGCAGCACCTGGGCCAGGGGGTTGCTGCTAGGCCAGCGTCCCAGGCCCGACCAGAGGGACGGCCCCGACTCGAAGTGGAAGCCGCGCCGCTGGAAGCCGTGGGCAGCCCCGCCGGGGCGATCATGGGCTTCGAGGACAATCACATCCAGTCCGTAGCGGGCAGCCAGGGCGCCGCAGCAAAGCCCGCCCAGACCACTGCCAATCACGATCAGGTCAGCGTCGGAGCGTCGGTCGGTGACGACGGGCATGGAGTTAGGGGGCGATCGCAGCCCGACGATTGTCGCAGATCTGCCTGGGCGGGGCCTGAACCCCAAGAGATCCTGAACAGCACCGAGCGGCGGCACCCCAGCCGATAGATTGAAGTCAATTCCGGTTTGAAGGCAATGATGCGAGCATCCATGGAAACCGGGTGGTCCGGGTCGGCACCGACTGACCCGCTGGTGCGTTGACCCCTACGGCTCCGATGACTGTCGACGACGAAGCCCGCCTGCCCCCGCTCTACCGCCTGCCCGGTAGGACTGCACCCGTCTGCACCCTGACACCGACCTATCTGGTCAACTACATCGGTAGCGACCCGCTGCTGCGGCAGCGTCTCGGGGGTCTGCCCTGCCGGGCCAGGAACAGCGGTGGTCTGCTCACTCTGGTGCAGGGGGGCTCCCACCTGGGCACCTGTACCCCCGCCGAAGTGCTGATCCTCAGCCGGGCCTGACGTACTTCCCGGATGTCGGAGGCATACTTGGCCTGTCCTGTCGGAGTGCCTGGCCATGGGCTCGTTCCTGCGCAGTCTGGCCCAAGCTCTGAAACTGCCGGCGTTCAACCTGCTGCTGATTGCAGCGGTGGCGGGCCTCGTCTGCATCCTGCTCTGGAATTTCCCCTTCGGCGTGTTCCTGGTCTGCTCCGCCTGGGCTGTGCTCTACTGGGCGGCCGAGAATTACCTGATCGACCACAGCTGGCGGGCCCTGCTGGGGGTGGTGCTGACGCTCTACACCCTGGTGCTGCTGGTGCGGCTGGTCCTGCAGGTAATTCCTGCTAAATGAGAACGGGCCGGGGTTGCCCCCGACCCGTTCCCTGATTGAACCGACGCAGACCTAGACGCTGGCCAGCAGTTCCGCCTGTTGGTCGCTGCTCACCACCCGGCCCTGGTCCTCGAAGCCTTCGATCTGGTCGAAGTTGAGGTAGCGGTAGAGGGTGTCACCGAAGGGATCGATGCGCTCGGCGGCGATCGCCAGGTACTCCTCGGGGGTGGGGATGCGACCCAGCTGGGCACAGACCGCTGCCAGCTCGGCGCTGCCCAGGTAGACCTGGGCGCCCTTGCCGAGACGGTTGTTGAAGTTGCGGGTGCTGGTGGAGAACACCGTGGCGTTGTCCGCGACCCGCGCCTGGTTGCCCATGCAGAGCGAGCAGCCGGGCAGCTCCAGTCGGGCCCCGACGGATTCGAAGGTGGCGTAGTAGCCCTCGGCCTTGAGCTGCTCCTCATCCATGCGGGTAGGCGGGCAGATCCACAGCTGACCGTCGACCTTGCCGGTGCCCTCAAGCACGTTGGCAGCGGCCCGATAGTGACCGATGTTGGTCATGCAGGAGCCGATGAACACCTCATCGATGCGATCGCCCGCCACTGCGGAGAGACGCTTGACGTTGTCCGGGTCGTTGGGGCAGGCCACCACCGGCTCGGTCAGTTGCTCGAGGTCGATCTCGATCACGGCGGCATACTCGGCATCCGGGTCGGCGCTGAGCAGCTGCGGGTTGGCCAGCCAGTCCTCCATCTGTTTGATGCGGCGGGCCAGGGTGCGGCTGTCCTCGTAGCCGCGGGCGATCATGTTCTTGAGCAGGGCGACGTTGGAGCGCAGGTACTCCGCGACGGTTTCCTCGCTCAGCTTGATCGTGGCGGCGGCGCAGGAGCGCTCGGCGGTGGCGTCGGTGAGCTCGAACGCCTGCTCCAGCTTCAGATCGGGCAGGCCCT
>CAWUMD010000193.1:0-4532 GCA_963923365.1 uncultured bacterium | reverse complement strand
AGAGTGAAGTCGCTGGGCTGCAGAACCTCTCCAATCAGATTCAGGGCAACCTCAGAAACGGCATTGGCGTGAATGCCACGAAGTCTTTCTCCTCCGTTGGAGGAAATGCTACGTTCAATGCTCTCAATGGTGCCCTGACTCCTAAGTTCAATACGGGTAGCAACGGTCAGAAATCTGATGGTGTTGGCACTCTTGAAAAAGTGGCTGGGGTCATTGCAGGAGCAGGGGCCGCAGCTCAAGCGGCTGATACTGCAGGACCTATCTCTCTATCTCTCATCAGAAGTGCTGCAATAGCCGACAACGCAGTGCTGGGAGTGGCTGGGACTGCCGCTCAGGGTGTCGCTGGTGCTTTCGTAGTAGGGCTTGGAGTTGGGACGCTCATGGAACAGACCAACTTTCTGTATGTTAATGATGTCGCCCAAGCTGTATTTAAGGCAGTTCTTGGAGATGGGAGCGATAAAACCACTAACCCACTGGAAGATACTTCGTCCACGCCGTTTCAACTTGTCGCTACCCGAGGCGGATTTATCGGCAGGATTCAGGTGAAGTCTCAACCGGGCAACTCCACTCCTACGGGTCTGGATCAGGATGTAATCACGGGTGTCTTCCTAACGGCTAATGAGGCCAAGGCATTCAACGATAATCTCTTCAAAGCTCTCGGCGGTCAGAAGAGCACTCCAGACCCGCTCACCGATGGTGGAGCTGCGATCATCACCAAATTTGATCTGGATCAGCTGGGGCTGCTCGCCCGAGGTGGTGGTGCCGCAGGGCCGATTGAAGGCGGGACGCCCTTCCCCATCGGCAGCAGCCCCCTGGTGGGTTCCGGCAGCACCAGCGGCAGTACGAATGACACCAGCCTGATCGGTGCAGGGGGAGTCAATCCCGGTCTGGCCCCCGGGATTCCGGGCAGCTTCGCGGCTGCAGGGCTGGCGAATCTCGGTCTGGCTATCAGCGCGTCGGTTGGCAACCTGATCTAGCCCAGTAGGTCGACCGCTATTCCTGAAGCCTGCGCCTTGCCCATCCTCACGATGTCCCCTTCGGTACGCTGCCGTTGGGGACGTAACTCTGTCCAGCGGTGGGAACCCGCACACGTCATCCCGTGACAACCTGGCGGGTTTTGCACTGACGGGTTGGGCTGGGTCTCAACCTTCAACCGACAGATTTACCCGTTCGAGGGCCTGCAGGGATACCCGCCAGGGTTCCTGAGCCCGATTGAGACTCTGCTTCTTCTCCAGGCGGGTCAGTTCCCGAGATGCCGTCTCGCGTGCCAGACCCGCGAGGGAACCCAGCAAACCCACAGATACCGGCGGCACCAGCAGCCACTGCTGATCCTGAGTTCGGGGCCCAGCCTTGCAACCCAGACAGTAGAGTGCTTCCAGCAGCCGAGAACCCGCTGGCTCAGCGCGAAACATCATGCGACGGTTTGTCTCCAGCAGCCTGCTGGACTGGAGACGGGCCATCGCCAGGGCCAGGGCCCCCTGCTGCTCCAGTGCCTGGGCTAACCGTGATGACTGGAGATGCACCACCTCCAGGGGCCTCAGAGCTGTGACATCGGCTGAGCGGGTTTCAAAGCCCAGGGCACGCAGTTCCCCAAATACCTCACCTCTGCCCAAGACACCGAGAACCACCTCATCCCCGGCAGCGGAAAAGACGGACACCTTGGCCAGTCCGTCGAGAATCAGGTAGTAGCCTTCGCCCCAGTCATGCTGCATCACCACCGACTGGCCGATGGCATAGGTGCAGTGGCGGTGGGGCTGCAGCAGAGGCCGGAGCACTTCCTGCTCCAGGGACTGGAACAGAGGCTGGGTCTGGAGCACAGTGACCAAATCGCTCATGGAGGGGCGGATTCCGGATCAGCACTTTGGGAGTATGCCTCAATAGCCGACCAGGTACCCCGTCCTGAGGAAGTCGTCTCACCGAAGTCGCCGCAGGTAGTGACCGACAGCTCGGGCATGGGCCCGGCGGCGATCGCCCCACAGATGGCGAGCGGCAGCAGTGAAGTAGGGCTGAGCCCGCAGCAGGGCGTAGGTGGTCTGCCACCAGTGCAGCGCATCCTCGGAATGCCCAAGGGCCAGTTGCTCCTGGCGTAGTGCGGCATTCAACCGCCAGAAGTCCGGACGGCCAAGATTGCCCAGATCAGCATCTGCCAGGATGCGGGCCAGGGGATGACAGGGCTGCTGGGGCATCCTGGTAGCCTCAATCAGGGTTGCCACCAGGGCCAGTTCCGTGGGGGTGTAGCTGAAACGGGGGAGAGACTCCCAGGCCAGATCGATGCTGTGCTGCTCGTGATTCTCTTCTGCCCGGATCCAGCCGAGGTCGTGATAGCAGGCAGCGATCGCCAGCAGGTCCATCTGGTGCGTTGAAAGACCCTGCATCCGACCCAACCGCAGTGCTGTCGGCATCACATCGACAAAGCTGTGGTCTGGGTTGTGGTAGAGCAGTAGCGGTGAAAGGAGCGGGGCCAGGTGTTCCCGGGCTTCAGCAACTGCCCGCCGGGTGCGCTCTGGCAGGAAAGCTCCCAACTGTTTCCCACCCATCAGGGGTGATCCAGATAGTCGTTCATGTCTCTGCTCTGTCTCGTCTCGTCGTACAACGGCAGGTCATGCTCGCCCAGTCGGTTCCGCAGCACTGAGATTAAGACTCCCCTAGCCCCCGCAGCGCATAGAGCTCCAGTGGTCGGGGACTGCCGCGTAGGGAGTGGAGTCCAAGGGGTTCCACCTTCACCCTATCCCCCACCAGCTCGACAATAGTCTGACTGAGCAGGATCGGATGCCCCAGAGTGCGGGTAAGAGCTTCAATACGGCTGGTGAGGTTCACCGTTTCACCGATGACGCTGTATTCCAGTCGTTTCGGGGAGCCGAGATTGCCGGCCATCACCTCACCGCAGTGAAGGCCGATGCCGTGGGCCAGTGGGGGCAGACCCTCGGTCGCCAGTTCCCGGTTGAGTTGCTCCAACTGCTGCTGCATGGCCCAGGCGGCCCGCACTGCTGCCAGGGCCTCGGCGCGATTGCCCCGGGACTGGGGCACCCCGAACTCGGCCATCACCGCATCGCCGATGAATTTGTCGATCAGGCCGCCCTGGTCGAGAATCACCGCCGCCATCCGCTCGAAATAGCGGTTGGTCAGGGTGAAGAGTCGGTCTGCCGGGAGTTCGCTGCTGAGGGTGGTGAATCCCTGCAGATCGCTGAACAGCACCACACAGAAGCAGCACTGACCCTGCAGCTGAGTCCAGATCCGATCCGGCTGCCGCAGGATCTCCTGCAGCAGAACCGGCGAGAGTCGTCGGGCCAGCAGATCCCTCAGGTAGCGTCGCTCGCTCTGCTCCCGCCACAGCTGCGATCCACCGTGGGGCAGGGCGATCCCCAGAGGCAGTAGCACCAGGGCTGCCAGCGGCAGCTGCCAGTGGGCCCAGAGCCAGACCAGGTAGCCCAATCCCAGCAGCAGCGCTGCCGACAGCAGTCCGGCCGAGACCGTACGCAGTCCCTGGCGGGAGTGTCTCAGCCCCAGGCCAGCCAGTCCGCTCACCCCGACCAGCAGCAGCAGTCGACCTGCCAGGGGTAGGCTGCGGTGCCCGCTCCCCTGAAGCAGGGTTGCCAGAGCATTGGCCTGGACCTCAACGCCACTGCTGCTGCCGAAGGGCGTTTCGTGGCGATCGCCCAGTTCTGGTGCCGTGCCGCCGATCAGCACCCAGCGATCGCGCCACTCTGCCGCAGGCGTTTGGGGCAACTGCCAGGCTGGAATCTGGGGGATGGTTCCTTCCGGACCGGCAAAATCGATGCCCAGATTCTCCGCAGGTGCTGGTGGCTCTGTCAGTGCCGCCGCCAGGGTGGCCGGTCTCGCAGTCGCCCAGCCGGTCAGTTCCGTCGCCAGCCAATCGGACCCGGGCAGCGAGACACTGCGCCCCTGAGCGTCCTGGAGCAGGTTGGTGACTCCCCGCCGAACCCAGCCGTAGATCGGCCCCTGCAACTGCTGCTGTTCCAGCCCGCCCAGGTCCTGGCTATGCAGAGCGGCCGCGAACACCAGGCGCGATCGCCAGGGCCGCAGCAGTTGTTCAAACGCCCGATCGTCCGCTGGACCGTAACGGCTGGGCTGGCTATAGACAATATCGAAGGCGACCCCACGAGCCCCGGAGCGCAGCACTTGTACCGCCAGTTGTGCCTGCAGCCGTCGAGGCCAGGGCCAGGGCCCCATCTGCCGCCAGAGGGGCTGTGTATGCTGTTCCGCTGGGGTCAGAAGCTGCTCCAGCTGTAGTGAATCGGAATCGATGGCCAGAATCCGCAACCGCGCGTCCGCCGGACGTGGCCCCCGCCAGCGGAAGAACTGGCTATAGAGCTGGGCATCGAGCAGATCCAGCCCCGGATGCTCGGGCAGGCACTCCAGTCCGAGCAGCAGCAGGACCGGCAGGAGCAGCAGCGATCGCGGCAGCCAAGATCCCAGACGCATCAGGTGGTCTCCGTCAGACCCAGTTCCCGTTCCAGAATCGGCAGGGTCTGCATCGGCGCCGTGAACCCGTTCAGCAGCAGACTCTTCTG
>CAWUMD010000192.1:0-4538 GCA_963923365.1 uncultured bacterium | reverse complement strand
GCTGCCGGGGGTGTGGCCACTGGTCCAGAAGACCTCGACGCCCGGTGCCAGCTCTGCGGACTGCTCGAAGGGAGTCACCTCCGCCTCCGGCAGCAGGTAGGCTTCCTGCTCCTGGATGACGATGCGGCAGCCGTAGCGCTCCTGCAGTTGCTGGGCGCGGGCGATCGCCGTGCGGTGGGTGATGACCAGGGTGCTGACCCCGCCGTTGCTGTCGAGCCACTCGAGATTCTCGGGGGCCAGAGCCGGACTGTCGATCAGCAGATTGCCCGCGCCGGTCCGGAGCAGATAGCTGCTGCCTCCGAGGCTGTCCCGGTTGGGTGAGAACGCCCAGAGGCCCTCGAACACCGGTTGAGGGGGCTTGGCGTGGGGGACGGGCAGCGTCGATTCGAGCACGGGCGGCAACAGGAGCAACCCTTCCATTATCGGTGGCTGCCCATGGCCGTTGATAGAGTGGGAACGTCGTGCCCGCCGCCTGCGGATGTCCCTGTTCTGGTTGCTGTTTCTCTGCGGGCTGAGCTACTGGCTGCTGCAGCGCAGTGTGCCGAAGGTCAGTCGAACGCCGGTCTGGCAACTTTGGCTGGTGCTGATGTCGCCCCTGGCCTTCTGGTTGCTCTGGTCGCTGCTGGTGAGTCGGGCCATGCCCCTGCCGGTGTTCCTGCTACCTCTCATCTTCAGTGCCTTCGCCTATTGGAGCCTGCTCAATAAAGGGCGGATTCCCATCCAGGAGCTGCGTCAGGCAGCCCAGGCTCAACCCTTGCCGACGGCGGCAACCGCCAGCCCGGAACCGCTGCTGACCAGCAGTGAACTGGACCAGCTGCGCCATTGCTTTCCCTTCGACTGCTACCAGCTGCAGCGCTTCCAGACCCAGGGCGCGTCGGTGCTCTGCTGGGGGCGGCTGCGGGGCGATTCGGGGCAGGCCTACGCCACGGTACAGCAGCGGGTTCAGGCGGTGTTCGGCGATCGCCTGCTGGTGCTGCTGCGGGAGGCCAAGCCCGATCAACCGCTGTTTGTGGTGGTGGCAGCACCCGAACGGCCCAGGGGACGAATCACCCGCCCGCTGCTGGCCCTGACGCTGCTGGTGCTGACCCTGCTGACCACCACCAGCGTCGGCTACCTGTTCACGCTGCCCGCCAAGCCCGACATGACGGCGATCGAGGCCAATCCGAATCTGGTGCTCCAGGGGCTGCCCTATGCCCTGGCGTTGCTGGGGATCCTCGGGGTGCACGAGAGCGGTCACTACCTCGCGGCTCGGCGTCATCGACTCCAGACCACCCTTCCCTACTTCATTCCGATTCCCGCCTTTCTCGGCACCTTCGGTGCCTTCATCCAGATCCGCAGTCCCATGCCCAACCGGCGGGCGCTGTTCGATGTCGGTCTGGCCGGTCCCCTGGCCGGGTTGGCGGTGACGCTGCCGGTGCTGGTGGCGGGTCTGCAGCGATCCAGTGTCGTTCCCCTGCCGCCCCAGGCCAGCCTGCTTTCCTTCCACCATCTTGATCCCCACGTCTCGATCCTGATGTCTGTGATCAGCCACGTGGCCCTGGGTGGGCAGTTGGGGGCGGATCAGGCCCTGCAACTGCATCCCCTGGCGATTGCCGGGTACCTCGGATTGATCGTTACGGCCCTGAACCTGATTCCCGTCGGACAGCTGGATGGGGGCCACGTTGTCCATGCCATGTATGGTCTGCGGGCCAGCATCTGGATTGCCCAGGCGGCCCGACTGCTGGTGCTGGTGCTGGCGCTGCTGGAACCGGAACTGCTGTTCTGGGGCCTGCTGCTGCTGTTTATGCCCGTGGCGGATGAACCGGCCCTGGATGACGTCACGGAGATCGATGGCGGTCGGGCCCTGCTGGGGTTGGTGGCCCTGCTGCTGCTGGTGCTGATCATTCTGCCGATGCCGGAGGCCCTGGGCCGCTGGCTGTACGGCCTCTGAGCGCCCCCGTCACCCGTCCGGTCGTCGATGATGGTTCAGCAGTGGAGCGGGGATCTGCCCCCGGAGGAGCGGAACGTGGTCGATGTGCTGGTGATCGGAGCGGGACCGGCGGCGCTGGCGATCGCGGCGGAACTCTGCCGCCGCGGGGTAGCAGTCCAGGGGCTGGCTCCGAGCGATCCCGCTGCTCCCTGGCCCAATACCTACGGCATCTGGGCGCGGGAGCTGGAAACCCTCGGCCTCGCGGATCTGCTGGAGCATCGTTGGACCCACTCCGTTGCCTACTTCCGGGATCAGGCCCTCGCCCTGAACCATGACTACGGCCTCTTCGACCGGGCCCGACTGCAGGACCACTGGCTGGAACCCTGCCGCGCCGCCGGGATGACCTGGGTGGAGGGTCAGGCGGTCGACATCCGCCACGAGGCCCAGGCTTCGGTCGTCACCACCGACCGCTGTGCGGTGCTGCAGGCTCGGGTGGTGATCGATGCCAGCGGCCACCACAGTCCCTTTGTGCAGCGCCCCGCCAAGGCGGACCTGGCCTACCAGGCTGCCTACGGCCTCGTCGGCACCTTCTCGGCCCCGCCGGTGGCCCCCGGTCAGTTTGTCCTCATGGACTACCGCAGCGACCACCTGAGCGCGGCGGAACGCCAGCAGCCCCCGACCTTTCTCTACGCCATGGATCTGGGCGATGGGGTCTATTTCGTCGAGGAGACCTCCCTGGCCTGGCACCCGGCGGTGAGTTTCGAGTGCATGGCGGACCGCCTGGAGCGACGTCTCGCCCACCGGGGCATTCAGCTGCGAGAGACGCACCACACTGAATACTGTCTGTTTCCGATGAATCTGCCCCTGCCGGATCCCGACCAGCCGCTGCTGGCCTTCGGAGGCGCTGCCAGTCTGGTTCACCCGGCGTCAGGTTACATGGTGGGGGCCCTGCTGCGGCGGGGGCCGGCCCTGGCTGCGGCGATCGCCACTGCCCTGCAGGACTCCGCCGCCGGTCCGGCGGCGATCGCCCGTGCCGGTTGGCAGACCCTCTGGAGTCCCGATCTGGTGCGCAAGCACTGCCTGTACCAGTACGGTCTGGAAAAACTGATGGGCTTCAGCGAGCCCCAGTTGCGTCAGTTCTTCGACACCTTCTTCCGGCTGCCCCAGTCTGCCTGGACCCGCTTCCTGACCAACGAACTGTCCCTGCCGGAACTGCTGCAGGCGATGCTGCTGCTGTTCGCCAAGGCACCCAATCCGGTCCGGTTCGGGTTGACCAATGTCTTTACCCCCGAAGGAGGACTGCTGGTGCGGGCTTTGCTGGGCCGATAGTACCGGGGTGGGGATGGAACAATGAACGGCATCCCTGCATCCCCCCTGTTCTGATGGATCTGGACCTGACCCGTTCCCAGCGTCGCTCTGCGGCCCTGGCTGCCGCTCTGGGCAATTCCCTGGAGTGGTTCGACTTTGCTGTCTACGGCTATTTCGCCACCGCGATCGGCAAGGCCTTCTTCCCGGAATCGGCGGTTGGGATGCAGACCGTAGAAGCCTTCGGGGTGTTTGCGGTCGGCTACCTGATGCGCCCGGTCGGCAGTCTGCTGCTGGGCCCGATCGGTGATGTGCTGGGGCGTCGCCGCATGCTGACGATCAGCATCCTGATCATGGGCGGTTCCAGTTTTCTGATCGGCATTCTCCCCACCCATGCCCAGGTGGGCGTGACAGGAGGGTATCTGCTGGTTCTGCTGCGGATGCTGCAGGGCTTTTCCGTGGGCGGGGAGTACACCGGCAGCATGGCCTACACCACCGAGGCGGCTCCGCCCGAGCGCCAGGGCTTTCTGTCGAGTCTGGCCACCGCCGGGGCGCTGCTGGGCTTCGTGCTGGGATCTCTGACGGCCGCTCTGCTGGCGAGTCTGCTGGGGACCGCAGCAGTGGAGGCCTGGGGATGGCGTCTGCCCTTCCTGGCGGGGGCGGTCGTGGCCCTGATCGGCTGGTGGCTGCGGCGACATATGCCGGAGACCCTGCCTACGGCTAAAGCAGCCCTGACCCCTGGCGGATATCGGAGCACGCTGGTGGCGATCGCCCGACAACTGCGCCAGGTTGCCCATCAGTGGCCGCTGATCGGGCGGGTGGCAGCGCTGATTTCCTTCTCCAACCTCGTCTT
Source organism: uncultured bacterium (assembly GCA_963923365.1). Lineage (GTDB taxonomy): Bacteria > Cyanobacteriota > Cyanobacteriia > Synechococcales > Synechococcaceae > CAWUMD01. The sequence goes on along the minus strand of CAWUMD010000192.1, from coordinate 471 downwards.
CTACGTTCTCTTCGTCTATCTGGTGGATTACAGCGGTCACCAGGCAGGGGAACGGATGGCGGATGCCAACACGATCGCCACGGTCATCCAGGCTCTGGGGATGCCGGTGGTGATTGCGGGGGGCTGGCTGGCCGACCGGGTGGGGCGTGTCACCCTGACCCGGTGGATGACCCTGGCCCTGACCGGGCTGACGATTCCCTGTCTGCTGGGCGCCCAGAATGGCGGCACGCTCGGTCTGGCCATCGGCCAGGGGGTGGCGATGGTGCCGATCATGTTGCTGTTCGGGGCCCAGGGGGTGCTGGTGGCCCGCCTGATGCGGCCCGAGGAACGCTGTGCGGTCTTCTCGATCAGCTACAGCCTGGCGATCGCCCTGTTTGCCGGCACCGGCCCGCTGGTAGCCGGATGGCTGCTCACAGGGCTGAACTGGAGTTGGGGTCCAGCCCTTTACTGCATGCTCTATGCGGCCCCGGC
>CAWUMD010000191.1:0-4550 GCA_963923365.1 uncultured bacterium | reverse complement strand
CCGTCAGCCCCCTCTGCGTTCTGCATAACGGGCCAGCCTGTACAGGGCAGACCGAGCCCGGCTGGATTAGAACTCGCGCACGCTGGCGACACCATCCCTGACTTCACCCACCAGCACCAGATCGGTCATACCGACAAACAGACCGTTCTCCAGTACGCCGGGGATATTGTTGATTTCCTTCTCCAGGAACGCGGGGTCGTCGATGCGCTCGAACTTGACGTCGATCACTAGATTTCCCTGGTCGGTGACCACCGGACCGGCTTTCTTCACGGCCATGCGCAGTTCCGGCTTGCCACCGAGGGCCTCGAGGGCTTTCATCACCTGACGGTAGGCTTCGGGCAGCACTTCCACCGGCAGCAGGAAGGTCGTCCCCAGAGCCTCGACCAGCTTGCTGCTGTCGACCACGACGATGAACTGCTCGGCCCGGCCATCGACCAGCTTCTCGCGGGTGTGGGCGGCCCCGCCGCCCTTGACCAGATTCTTCCGGGGGTCCACCTCATCCGCCCCGTCGATCGCCACGTCGATGCGATCCACTTCATTCAGGGTGGTAAGGGGGATGCCGTACTGTTCCGCCAGCACCGAGGACTGGAAGGACGTGGGGACTCCCTTGATGTTCTGCAGCTCACCGGCCTGGAGACGCTTACCCAGGTACTCGATCATCAGCGCCGCCGTGGATCCGGACCCGAGGCCGACAACCATGCCGGACTGGACACGCGCTGCCGCCGCCTTGGCGACTTCGTGCTTCATCAGGGTGACGGGATCCATGCGTTCCGATACCTCGTACTGGCTGTTGCACAATCGTTCAGTATAGGACAGCCGGATCCCGTCCCCCGGGTCAGCTAGGATTGCGCATCTCTGCCGTCCGCACATCCAGATTCAGCCGCTGCCCACCGCGCAGCAGGGTCAGGGTCAGGGTCTGACCGACCTGGGTGCCCTCGACAATTCGCTGCAGTTCCTCCGCCGTGCGCAGGGTCTGACCATCCACGGCCACGATCACGTCCCCGCGCCGCACCCCGGCTTTGGCGGCCGGCATCTGGGGCATCAGCTCCATCACCAGCACACCGGTCACCTCCGGCAGCCGGATCAGGGCATTGGGATCGGCGTTGTTGCGTCTGGCATCCTCGGGGGCGAGGTTGACCATCTGCAGGCCCAGGAAGGGATGGGATGCCTTGCCGTTACGCTGCAACTGGGCCTGAATCTGCTTGGCCTTATTGATCGGGATGGCAAACCCGATGCCCTGGGCTCCCCCGGCCCGGATGGCGGTGTTGATCCCGATCACCTCGCCACTGGCATTGACCAGCGGGCCACCGCTGTTGCCGGGATTGATCGCGGCGTCGGTCTGAATGAAGTCGAGGCGCTTGTCGGGAATCCCCACCGCCGAGCTGGAACGGCCGAGACTGCTGACGATGCCCAGGGTGACAGTGTTATCCAGGCCAAAGGGATTCCCGACGGCGATCGCCCAGTCCCCCACCTCGACCTGCTCGGAGTTCCCCAGACGGGCCACCGGCAGCTTCTCGCCCTTGGTGTCGATCTGCAGCAGGGCCAGGTCCGTCACCTTATCGACCCCCCGCACCTTGCCCGTGAACTGGCGACCGTCCCGCAGCGACACCTTGACAGTATCGGCATCGGCCACCACATGGGCATTGGTGAGAATCAGACCATCGGCATCGACGATGAAGCCGGATCCCTGACCTTCCTGGCGCTGCTGACGCGGCACCGGAGGCATCTGGTCACCGAAGAACTGGCGGAAGAAGGGATCGTCCAGAACGGGATCCGGCTGGCGGGTGACCGTGCGCTGGGTATCGATGCGCACCACCGCCGGGCCGATGCGGCGCACCGCCAGGGTGACGAAGCTGGCATTAGCGGTGCCCGCTGCCACGGCCGAGGCGACGGCCGGCACCGTGTCGGCCCGACTGACCGCCACCGGCAGCGGACCGAGGGGCAGGGTGAGGCCCAGCAGCAGCAGACTACCGCAGCCGAACAGACCAAGACGACGCCAGAACAGATTCGACAGGGGCATCAGGGGTGGGCGGCGCAGACCGGCACGAGACATCAGCGAAATTTCCCTACTCAGTGTAAAGACGACCATCCAGGTCGCACAGGTGAGGCGATCGCTCGCCCGGACCGCTCCCGAGAGACGGCGATTCCTGTCGTCAGGTTCCAGCCCAGGACCACAGTGCCTGGGTTAAACTGGGCCAGTTCTTCTGCCCGTCCCGGACCCTGCGCTCGCCTTGACTGCCTCCCACTCCAGCCACAGTCACTCCCACCACGGCGACCACGGTCACGAACACGATCCGGATTCGATCCGGCGGCTGGTCAACCGCCTCTCCCGCATCGAAGGCCATGTGCGCGGCATCAAGGTGATGCTCCAGGAGGAGCGCCCCTGCCCCGAGGTGCTGACGCAGATTGCCGCCATCCGCGGGGCCCTGGACAAGGTGGCACGCATCCTCCTGCACGAGCACCTGACCAGCTGTGTCACCCGGGCGGCCCAGGCCGGTTCCATCCAGGCGGAGATCGATGCCCTGGAAGACGCCCTCGACCATTTCATCTGACCCACCCCCCTTCTGGCTGGGCTGCGCCGTCTGGGCCTTTGCCGATTGGGTGGGGAGTTTCTATCCCCCCGGCACCCCCAGCCGCGACTACCTGCGCTGCTACGGCGATCGCCTCACCGCCGTCGAGGGCAACACCACCTTCTACGCCATCCCGGGGCCGGAGCTGGTAGCCCGCTGGTGCGACGAGATGCCCCAGCGCTTCCGCTTCTGCCCGAAGCTGCACCGCAGCATCAGCCATGACCACCCCCTGGCGACGGGGCTCGACGATGCCGCTGCTTTCCTGGAGCGACTTCAGCCCCTGGGCGATCGCCTCGGGCCCCTGCTACTGCAGCTGTCGCCGAGATACGGCCCCGACCGCTTCGACGACCTGGAACGGTTCCTGCGGGGTTGGGGCGATCGCCACCCCCTCAGCCTGGAGGTCCGTCACCCGGACTGGTATGACGCCGCCCCAGCGGCCCGGCTGAACGATCTGCTGGGGGAGCAGGGCCTGGGGCGGGCCATTCTCGACACCCGCCCGATCTACAGCGGTCCCGACGATCCCCAGGTCCACAGCCGCAACCGCAAACCCTGCCTGCCCCTGGCCTCCACCCTCACCAGTGGCTACGCCCTGGTACGGCTGATTACCCATCCCCACAGTCCCCGCAACCTCAGCTACCGGCAGGAATGGGCCGAACGGCTGCAGCGCTGGCGGAGCGAGGGGATCGAGATTTTCTGTTTCGTTCACTGCCCGGACGAGCGCTGCTCACCGGCCAATCTGATCGACCTGCAGACGGCACTGACGGCCCTCGATCCGAACTGGCCCGCGCTGCCCCAACCGGCTCTGCCGGAGCAGCAACTGACCCTGAGTCTGGAAGCCCCGGTGTCGTAGGCGTGCGCTATAGTGGGCAGGCGTTCCCTGGGGATCACCACCCCACGGCGGCTGTCTGTTCTGCGAACAGCCACCGGGAGCGAGGAGTGGGTGACAGCCCACTTTTTTTATGGATTTTCCGTCCCATGGCGCATCCCCTCATTCCCGAGATTCTGGAACTGGCCCGGCCGGTTGCGGAATCCCTGCGACTGGAAGTCGTTCACGCCGTCTTCCAGACCAACCAGAGCCCCCCCCACCTGCGGATCGACGTCCGTAACCTGGACGGGGACACCGGCTTGGAGGACTGCGAGCGGATGAGTCGGGCCTTTGAACTGGTGCTCGACGAGTCGGGACTCCTGCCGGATGCCTACGTGCTCGAAGTGTCCAGCCCGGGAGTTCCCCAGCAGCTGACCACGGACCGTGAGTTCATCTCCTTCAAGGGCTTCCCCATCTGCGTCACCACCGAAACCCCCGTGGATGGCCAGAAGGAGAACACCGGCACCCTGATCCGCCGGGACGAAACCCACGTCCATCTCAACAAGAAAGGCCGGACCGTGAAGATTGCCCGCGAGGCGATCGCCAGCGTCCGTCTGATCGACCTCGCCTAGATTTCACCTCTGATCCGAACGCTTACGCAAGGAGGCAACCCCCATGTCGATGGTGACCCTACCCGGTCTGGAGCATCTGATCGCCGCGATCAGCGAACAGAAGAAACTGCCCACAGCCGTGGTCGAAGCCGCCCTGCGCGAAGCGCTGGAGAAGGGCTACGAACGCTACCAGCGCACCCAGCGCATCGGCGAACAGTTCGAGGAGGACTATTTCGACAACATCGAAGTGGAACTGGACGTGGAAGCGGAAGGCTTCCGGGTGCTGGCCACCAAGACCATCGTCGAGGTCGTCGAGGACAACGACCACGAGATCGCCCTTGAGGACGTGCAGGCCGTCGCTCCCGACGCCCAGCTGGGCGACTCGGTGCTGCTCGATGTCACCCCCGCCAAGGATGACTTCGGTCGTATGGCCGCCATCCAGACCAAACAGGTGCTCTCCCAGAAGCTGCGGGATCACCAGCGCAAGATGATCCAGGAGGAATTCGCCGATCTCGAGGATCCGGTGATGAACGCCAAGGTGCTCCGCTTCGAGCGTCAGTCGGT
>CAWUMD010000190.1:0-4558 GCA_963923365.1 uncultured bacterium | reverse complement strand
GAGTATCGTCGGCAGCGTCAGATGTGTATAAGAGACAGCTCGAGAATCAGCGTGGCGATCGGGTTCTCCAGCAGCCGCTGGATTGCCCGCTTCAGGGGCCGCGCCCCGTAGACCGGGTCGTAGCCGACCTCCGCCAGATGGACGCAGGCGGCATCGCTGATGTCCAGGCTGAGGCGCTGCTCCGCCAGCAGCTTCTCCAGGCGCCGCAGCTGGATGCCGACAATCCGGCCCAGCTCGGTCTTGGTCAGGGGCTGGAAGAGGATGATGTCGTCCACCCGGTTGAGGAACTCGGGACGGAACTGCTGGCGCAGGGCCGTCATCACCCGGCTCTCCAGTTCGCTGGCCTGACGCGGGTCACCGCCCAGATCGAGGATCGCCTGACTGCCGATGTTGCTGGTCATCACGATTACGGTGTTGCGGAAATCGATGGTCCGCCCCTGGCTGTCGGTGATCCGGCCGTCATCGAGCACCTGCAGCAGCAGGTTGAAGACGTCGGGGTGGGCCTTCTCCACCTCATCGAGCAGCACCACCGCGTAGGGACGACGGCGCACCGCCTCGGACAGCTGGCCGCCCTCCTCGTAGCCGACGTAGCCCGGAGGCGCGCCAATCAGCCGCGAGACCGAGTGCTTCTCCATGTACTCGGACATGTCGAGGCGGATCATCGCCTCATCCGAGTCGAACAGGCATTCCGCCAGGGCCCGGGCCAGTTCCGTCTTGCCGACGCCGGTGGGACCCATGAACAGGAAGGAGCCGATCGGGCGGCTGGGATCCTTCATCCCCGCCCGGGCCCGCCGGATCGCTGCAGCCACGGCTGCCACGGCCTCACCCTGGCCGATCAGCCGCTGGTGCAGGAAAGATTCCAGTTGCAGCAGCTTCTGACGCTCGGTCTCCAGCAGCCGGTTGACCGGGATACCGGTCCAGCGGGCGACGATTTCGGCAATGTCGCTGTCGGTCACCTGTTCGCGCAGCAGCGTCTTGCCGCTGGCCTGCTGCTGGCGCAGCTTGGCCTCCAGCTCCTCCTGCTCGGTCTGGATCTGCTCCAGACGCCCGTACTTGAGCGAAGCGGCCTTCTCCAGGTCGTAGTCCCGCTCCGCCTGCTCGATCTGCAGACGCAGATCCTCCTCCTCGGCTTGGAGGTTGCGCTGCTGGTCGAGCAGTGCCTTCTCCGATTGCCATTGCTCAGTCAGGGCAGTCTGGCGGAGCTTCATCCGGTCGATCTCGACCTGCAGCTTCTCCAGTCGATCACGATTGGCCTCGGCCTGGGCATCGCCCTCCAGGGAGAGTTTCTCCACCTCCAGCTGGGTGAGGCGCCGGTCGAGGATCTCCAGCTCCGTCGGCTTGGAGGTGATCTCCATCTTCAGCTGGGCCGCCGCCTCGTCGATCAGGTCGATGGCCTTATCCGGCAGAAAGCGATCGCTGATGTAGCGGTCCGAAAGCTTGGCCGCCGAAACCAGGGCCGCGTCGGTGATCTTGACACCGTGGTGGATCTCGTAGCGTTCCTTGAGGCCGCGCAGGATCGAGACGGTGTCCTCGACGCTGGGCTGGGAGACGTAGACCTGCTGGAAGCGGCGCTCCAGGGCCGGGTCCTTCTCGATGTACTGGCGGTACTCATCGAGGGTGGTAGCGCCGATGCAGCGCAGTTCGCCCCGGGCCAGCATCGGCTTGAGCAGGTTGGCGGCGTCGGTGGAGCTCTGCTGCCCAGCTCCGGCCCCGACCACGGTATGCAGCTCGTCGATGAACAGCACCACCTGACCGTCGGCGTGGATCACCTCGCGCAGGACCGAGCGCAACCGCTCCTCGAACTCGCCCCGGTACTTGGCCCCGGCCACCAGGGCCCCCATGTCCAGGGTGATCAGCCGTCGCTCCTTCAGGGATTCGGGCACGTCGCCGCTGATGATCCGCTGGGCCAGGCCCTCGGCGATCGCCGTCTTACCCACCCCCGGCTCGCCGATCAGCACCGGGTTATTCTTGCTGCGCCGCGACAGTACCTGAATGACGCGGCGGATCTCGCCATCCCGGCCAATCACCGGGTCGAGCTTGCCCTGCTCCGCCAGACTGGTGAGGTCACGACCGTACTTGTTGAGGCTAGGGTAGCGGTTGTCCTCGCTCTCCGCCTCGGCCGACTCCAGGGCCTCCCCTTCGGCAGGAGCCAGGGCCGGTTGCCCGCCGGAGGGGGCTGCTGCGGCTGCCGGTCCCTGACGGCGACTGCGGATGGCGTCCTCCAACCGGGGGGTGTCAAGGGCGATCGCCCCGCAGACCCGCCGCCCCAGACGCTCGTCCTCAATCAGCCCCAGCAGCAGGTGCTCGACATCGATCAGCTCATCCTGCCAACGCTGGCGGGCCGCTTCGGCCTTATCCAGCAACCGATCCAGGCCCCGCCCCAGGAAGAGCTGGCTGGAGGTGGCCAGCCGCGGCTGACGGCGGGCAAATTCGTCCAGCTGGCCCCGGAACCGCTCCAGATCCACCCCGGCCCGGGTCAGGAGCGTCGCCGCCGTACCCGGTTCCTGATCCAGCAGTGCCAGGGCGAGGTGCTCGACTTCCAGCTGCTGCTGGCGCAGATTACGGGCCACACCCTGGGACGCGACGATCGCGTCCCAGAGCTCATCGCTGAACTTATCCGGATCGGTGGGCTGCATGAAGTGCGTCGGGAGAAGGACCGGAACGCCAGGCATTCCGCTCCACCATCCTAAAGTTTCACCGCCCGGGCGTCGCCGCCGGGATTCAGGCAGTCTGGGTCTGGGCAGTAGCCGTGTCCTGGGCCCAGCCCTGGGTGCCCATCTGAATCAGCTCGATCTTGTAGCCGTCGGGATCCTCGACGAAGGCAATCACTGTGCTGCCGTGCTTCATCGGCCCCGGTTCCCGGGTGATACGACCGCCACGCTTACGGATGGCCTCACAGGTGGCCTGGATGTCGGCGACGCCGAGGGCGATATGACCGTAGGCCGTACCCAACTCGTATTCAGTTGTGTCCCAGTTGTGCGTCAGTTCAATCACCGCATTCTCGCGCTCATCGCCATAGCCGACGAAGGCGAGGGTGAAGCGACCGCTGGGGTAGTCCTTGCGGCGCAGCAGCTGCATACCCAGAACCTCGCAGTAGAACTGTAGCGATCGCTCCAGATCCCCGACCCGGAGCATCGTATGAAGGACACGCATGGCGGACCTCGACTCGGAATGCTTCCATTCTGACGATGTCACCGCCCCTGTCTCCTGCCCTGCCGAGGCCCGTCCCCACAGGCCGGTATGATTTGTAACGGTCTGCCAGTGTGCAGCGGGGCCGGTCTGCGTTCCGGCATCGGAACGGCCCGACGTCACGAGAAGGATTGAGTGAGCATGCCCGACCAGCTTGGACTCTATATCGACGCGATTGTTGCCCGCGAGATTCTCGACTCGCGCGGTCGTCCCACGGTCGAGGCCGAAGTGTACCTGGACAATGGCGTCGTCGGTGTCGCCAAGGTTCCCAGCGGGGCCTCCACCGGCACGTTCGAAGCCCATGAGCTGCGGGACGAGGACAGTAGTCGCTACGGCGGCAAAGGCGTTCTCACCGCTGTCAAGAATGTCACCGAGAAGATCGAACCGGCCCTGATCGGCCTGAGTGCCCTCGATCAGGAAGGCATCGACCGGGCGATGATCGCCCTCGATGGCACCCCCAACAAGAAGAACCTGGGCGCCAACGCCATTCTGGCCGTCTCCCTGGCCACCGCCGATGCCGCCGCCAAGGGCCTGGAACTGCCCCTCTACCGCTATCTGGGTGGCCCGCTGGCCAACCTGCTGCCGGTGCCGATGATGAACGTGATCAACGGCGGCGCCCACGCGGATAACAACGTCGACTTCCAGGAATTCATGATCGTGCCCGTGGGCGCGCCCAGCTTCCGGGAAGCCCTGCGCTGGGGTGCCGAGGTGTTCCACACCCTGGCCAAGGTGCTCAAGGACAAGGGGCTGGCCACCGGCGTCGGCGATGAGGGCGGATTCGCCCCCGACCTCGGCTCCAACCAGGAAGCCCTGGATCTGCTGATCGCGGCGATCGAGACGGCTGGCTTCAAGCCCGGTGAGCAGGTGGCCCTGGCCATGGACGTGGCCTCCAGCGAGTTCTACAAGAACGGCATCTACACCTGCGACGGTCAGGGCAAGAGCCCGGCCGAGATGATCGCCCTGCTCGAGGATCTCTGCGGCAAGTACCCGATCGTCTCGATCGAGGACGGTCTGCAGGAGGATGACTGGAGCAACTGGCAGGCCCTGACCGCCGGTCTCGGCAGCCGGGTGCAGCTGGTGGGTGATGACCTGTTCGTGACCAACGTCGAGCGGCTGCAGCGCGGTATCCGCGAGCAGGCGGGCAACTCGATTCTGATCAAGCTGAATCAGATCGGCAGCCTCACCGAAACCCTGCAGGCCATTGACCTGGGCGCCCGCAACGGCTTCCGCTCGGTGATCAGCCACCGCTCCGGCGAAACCGAAGACACCTTCATCGCCGATCTGGCCGTTGCCACCCGTGCCGGGCAGATCAAGACCGGATCTCTCAGCCGCAGCGAACGGATTGCCAAGTACAACCGTCTGCTGAAGA
>CAWUMD010000189.1:0-4597 GCA_963923365.1 uncultured bacterium | reverse complement strand
GACGATGCCGATCACGCCGTGGTGCCAGTCCGGCTGCACCACCACGAGCACCCGCTGGACCTCGGGGTCGAAGCCCTGCTGCTCCACCCAGGCTACGGCCTCGCGCTCGATCCGCTCACACAGGGCCTTGCGGTGATTGTTGTTCTGTTCGCAGTCCTGGGCCCGCTCCTGGGCGACTTTCCAGTGGTCAGTGGTGAGCAGGTCGATCACGATCTGCGGGTCGCCGATACGGCCGATGGCATGGATCCGGGGACCGAGGCGGAAGCCGATGTCCTCGGGCCGCAGGGTACTGTTGCGCGGTTCCACCCCCGCCGCCAGCATCAGCGCCTGGATACCCGGATTCTGGGACTGGGGCAGGCGCCGCAGGCCCCGCTGCACCCAGCGGCGGTTGACGCCGGTCAGGGGGGCGAGGTCAGCGATGGTGCCGAGGGTGAACAGTTCCAATAGCGGCGTGGCGAAGTCCTGCAGCCGCTCCAGCTGCTGGGCCAGACAGATGGCCAGGACGTAGGCCACCCCCACCCCCGCCAGTCCCGCGTAGGGCGATTCCGGGGGCAGCAGCTTCGGGTTGAGGATGGCGTTGGCCGGGGGCAGTTGGGGCGGCAGGTCGTGGTGGTCGGTGATGATCACCGCCAGCCCCAGTTCCCGGGCCCGGGCGATCGCGTCGTAGGCGGCGATGCCGTTGTCCACGGTCAGGATCAGGCCAACCCCATCGGCGGCAAACTCCTCGACGATGCGCCGGTTGATCCCGTAGCCGTCGGTCATGCGGCTGGGGATGGCGTAGTCCACCGTCGCCCCGAGGTTGCGCAGAGCCCGCAGCAGCAGGGCTGTGCTGGTCATGCCGTCGGCGTCGTAGTCGCCGCAGATGGCAATCTTCACGCCCCCGGCGATCGCCTCCTCCAGCAGCAGCAGGCTCTCCACCAGATCCTCGAATTCCTCCCGCGGGTCCGGCAGCACCAGCTGCTCGGGAGCCAGATAGGTGCGGGCCTCGTCGGGGTCGCTGATGCCGCGGTTGATCAGCAGTTGAGCCAGCAGCGGCGACAGCCCGACCGCCGCCCCCAGAGCGGCGGCCGCCTCGGCATCGGCGGGGGCAATCTGCCAGCGCTGACGCGGCAGGTGGGCGATCCCGGCAGCCGATACACTGGGCACGGGGAGACCTCTGGCAAAAAAGCAGTCTCCACAATAGTGAAAACCGAGGACCCATGGCTGAACTGCGGGCACTGATCTTTGACGTCGATGGCACCCTGGCGGAAACCGAGCGCGATGGCCACCGCATCGCCTTCAACCGCGCCTTCGCCGAGGCCGGACTCGACTGGGACTGGTCCGTGGACCGCTACGGCCAACTGCTCAAGGTGACCGGCGGCAAGGAACGCATCCAGGCCTACATCGATCAGGATCAGCCGACGGTGCCTGCCGTGGATGACCTCAAAACCTGGATCGCCGGGCTGCACAAGCGCAAGACCCATTACTACGTCGAAATGCTGGCCCAGGGAGCCGTGGGTCTGCGCCCCGGCGTGGAGCGACTGCTGCAGGAGGCCCGCGAGGCGGGCCTGACCCTGGCGATCGCCACCACCACCACCCCGGCTAATGTCACCGCCCTGCTGGAGAATACCCTCGGGGCGGAGAGCCTGGGCTGGTTCGCCTGCATCGGGGCCGGTGACATCGTGCCGAAGAAGAAGCCCGCCGCCGACATCTACGAATATGTGCTGCGGGAACTGAGCCTCGACCCGGCGGAATGTCTGGCCTTCGAGGACTCCCACGTCGGTCTGGCTTCGGCCCGCGGGGCTGATCTCACCACCCTGATCACCTACTGCAGCTATACCCAGGGTCAGGACTTCCAGGGGGCCGCCGCCGTGCTCAACTGCCTCGGGGATGCCCAGGAAGGGGCCCAGCTGCTGCGGGGTGAGTGGTCCGTGGGTGCCGAGGTAAGTCTGGCAGATCTGCGCGAACTGCACCGTCTGGCCTACTAGGATGCGCTGGCTGGGCTGGGTGCTGGTTCTGGGCGTCTGGCTCTGGTCCTGGCTGCCCGGGGTGGCGATCGCCAGCGAACCGACTACCCTGCGGGTGCTGATCGGGGCCTACGAGCAGTCGGTCTGGCAGCCGCTGTTCCGGGAGTTCGAGGCCAGCCATCCGGGGGTGCGGGTGGAGATCACCCTCGGGCCCACCGGCAGTAGTCAGCTCTCCGACCTCTACAGCACCAGCTTCCTGGTGGGCCAGTCCCCCTACGACCTCGCCTATCTGGATGTCAGCTGGACGGCTCGCTTTGCCCGCGCCGGGTGGCTGCTGCCGCTGGAGGATCGGCTGTCTCCGGACTTCGGCCGGGACTTCCTGGCCGGGCCCTGGCAGGGTGGGCAGTTCGACGATCACCAGTACCGCATTCCCGGCCCCCGCAACGATATGGGGGGGCTCTACATCCGCCGGGACCTGCTGGCGGCGGCTGGGCTGGAGCCCCCGCGCTCCTTCGCGGAGCTGACCCGCATCGGTCGTGATCTGCAGCAGCAGGGTCAGGCCCGTTGGAGTTTCCTCTGGCAGGGCAAGCAGTCCGAGGGGCTGATCTGCGACTTTGTCGAGGTGCTGGCGGGGTTCGGCGGGCAGTGGATTGATCCCGACAGCGGGGCGATCGCCCTCGACCAGCCAGAGGCGATCGCGGCCGCCACCTGGTTGCGCGACACGATCGTTGCCGGTCTCTCCCCGCCGGGTACTCCCAACTACGCCGAGGAGGACACCCGCCGTCTGTTCGAGAACGGTGAGGCAGTGTTCATGCGCAACTGGCCCTACGTCTGGACTCTGGCCAACAGCCCCACCAGCCGGATCCGGGATCGCTTCGATCTGATGCCGATGCCCCGCCAGCCGGGAGGGCGCAGTGGTGCGGCCCAGGGGGGCTGGGGCTGGGCGATCGCCCGCAGCAGTGTCCATCCCGATGCTGCCTGGGAGCTGATCGACTTCGTCTCCCAGCCGCAGATCCAGAAGCAGGTCAGTCTGGCCCAGGGGTATCTGCCCACCCGCCGCAGCCTGTTCCGGGATCCCGACCTCCAGGCCCGCTATCCCTACCTCGAACGCTTCCGGCCCCTAGCGGAACAGACGGTGCTGCGCCCGCCGGTTCCCCAGTACGAACAGTTATCCGACATCCTGCAGCGGCAGCTGAATGCGGCGATCAGCGGCGATCGCCCGGTGGCCGAGGCGATGCGCCAGGCTGCCCGGGAATCCCGGCAACTGCTGGGTCAGACGGGGTGAATCGCTTCGGATGAAGGGAATGCTGGGTGCGGGTAAACCAAACCTGTATCCCGGTCCTTCCTCGGAAGGCCGGGATTTTTTATGGCTTCGGGCCTACCAGCTCAGTTTCAGGGACGAAGCGGGTACATCGTCCCAGGAGCTGACGGTCCGCAGGCGGGCGGTCCAGCCCTGGGCTTTCTGCTCGGGGGTCAGGTTCTCGGAGAAGGACCGATGACAGTCCTGGGCATGGGCTTCGTCGCAGGTAGCGATGCAGCCGTAGACGATACCGCTGGGATCGACCTGTTCGTTTACCCAGATCACGAGGGGGTCGCTGCTCATGGCCAGCCTGGAAAGTGACGGTTTCTCCAGTCTGCCACCCCTGCTCCCCGGGGTCGGGCGGCACCCCCATACAGCCTGCGCGGCGATGCTTAACGTTCCTTAAAACGGAGTGTGGCATGGACTCCCGTAGATGCAATCAAACGTCACCCCGTTTGGGCGTTTGCAGATTTAGGCTTGGCCTTAAGTCACATTTCGTGACCATTCCATCTGAATTCATTACCCATGACCACTGCTTTTCGCCAACGCCTGGGCGGGAATGCCTGGGAACGGTTCTGCGACTGGGTGACCAGCACCGAAAACCGCCTCTATGTGGGCTGGTTCGGCGTGCTGATGATCCCGACGCTGCTGACCGCAACCGTCTGTTTCATCATTGCCTTCATTGCCGCCCCCCCGGTGGACATCGATGGCATCCGTGAGCCCGTCGCCGGCTCCCTGCTGTACGGCAACAACATCGTCTCCGGCGCTGTTGTTCCTTCCTCCAACGCCATCGGTCTGCACTTCTACCCCATCTGGGAAGCTGCTTCCCTGGATGAGTGGCTGTACAACGGTGGCCCCTACCAGCTGGTCGTCTTCCACTTCCTGATCGGCATCAGCTCCTACATGGGGCGCCAGTGGGAGCTGTCCTACCGTCTCGGCATGCGTCCCTGGATTTGCGTGGCCTACTCGGCGCCGCTGTCCGCAGCCTTCGCCGTGTTCCTGATCTATCCCATCGGTCAGGGTTCCTTCTCCGATGGCATGCCCCTGGGCATCTCCGGCACCTTCAATTTCATGCTGGTGTTCCAGGCCGAGCACAACATCCTGATGCACCCCTTCCACATGCTGGGTGTTGCAGGTGTGTTCGGCGGCTCCCTGTTCTCCGCAATGCACGGTTCTCTGGTCACCAGCTCGCTGGTGCGTGAGACCACCGAAACCGAAAGCCAAAACTACGGCTACAAGTTCGGTCAGGAAGAAGAGACCTACAACATCGTGGCTGCCCACGGTTACTTCGGTCGTCTGATCTTCCAATACGCCTCCTTCAACAACAGCCGCAGCCTGCACTTCTTCCTCG
>CAWUMD010000188.1:0-4623 GCA_963923365.1 uncultured bacterium | reverse complement strand
CCTCTCTGGTCTCGTGGGCTCGGAGATGTGTATAAGAGACAGCCATTCGTTGGTTGGCTCCAGTTCCCCGGTCAGCAGACATTCCTCGGGCATGGGCTGGGGCGCGAACTTGGGGTAGATGCAGCTGGAACCCAGGAACAGCAGCTTGCGGCAGCCATGGCGGTAGGCCGCATCGATGATATTGGTCTGGATCTGCAGGTTGTCGCGGATGAAGTCCGCCGGATAGGTGTCGTTGGCGAGGATGCCACCCACCTTGGCCGCCGCCAGAAAGACGTATTCCGGCTGATGCTCGGCGAACCAGGCGTTGACCGCTGCCTGGGAGGTCAGGTCCAGCTGCTGACGGTCGGCAGTGAGTAGCTGCCGGTAGCCGCGCTGCTGCAGGTCCCGCAGGATGGCACCGCCCACCAGCCCCTTGTGACCGGCGACGAAGATCGAGGATTCGAGTTGCATGGGTTGAGGGGGCGGTGAAGGGCAAGGAGGCACCCCGACCAGCCGCAGCCAGTCGGGGCCTGACGGTGGGCGGTCCCGGGGCTACTCGTGGTAATCGAAAGCCTTGTAACCGGCCTGCTTGATCAGGGCGTCGCGCTCGGCGATCTTCAGGTCCTCGCTGACCATCTCCTCGACCAGCTGCTCGAAGCTGGTGCGCGGTTCCCAGCCCAGCTTGACCTTGGCGTTGCTGGGATCCCCAAGCAGGGTCTCCACCTCGGTGGGTCGGAAGTAGCGGGGATCGACCGCCACAATCACCTTGCCGGTGCGGGCATCGATGCCCTTGGCCTCGACGCCGTCGCCCTGCCAGTCGATGCTGATGCCTAAATACTCGGCGGCGCGGGTGACGAACTGACGCACCGAGTACTGGATGCCGGTGGCGATCACGAAGTCCTCGGCCTGCTCCTGCTGCAGCATCAGCCACTGCATCTCGACGTAGTCGCGGGCATGGCCCCAGTCTCGCAGGGCATCAAGGTTGCCCAGGTAGAGACAGTCCTGCAGCCCCACCTTGATCCGGGCCAGGGCCCGGGTGATCTTGCGGGTGACGAAGGTCTCGCCCCGCAGCGGCGACTCGTGGTTGAACAGGATGCCGTTGCAGGCGTACATGCCGTAGGCTTCGCGGTAGTTGACCGTGATCCAGTAGGCGTAGAGCTTGGCCACCGCGTAGGGGCTACGGGGGTAGAAGGGGGTGCGCTCGGTCTGGGGAATCTCCTGTACCAGGCCGTAGAGTTCCGAGGTCGAGGCCTGGTAGAAGCGGGTCTTCTGCTCGAGGCCGAGGATACGGATCGCCTCAAGCATCCGCAGGGTGCCGATGCCGTCGGCGTTGGCTGTGTACTCGGGGCTTTCGAAGGAGACCTGGACGTGGCTCTGGGCGCCGAGGTTGTAGATCTCGTCCGGCTGCACCTGTTGGACGATGCGGATCAGGTTGGTGGAATCCGTCAGGTCGCCGTAGTGGAGGACGAAGCGGCGATCGCTCTGCTCCGGACCCTCGTAGAGGTGGTCGATCCGGTCCGTGTTGAACAGGGAAGCGCGTCGCTTGATCCCGTGCACTTCGTAGCCTTTCTCCAGCAGCAGTTCGGCGAGGTAGGCGCCATCCTGGCCGGTGATGCCGGTAATCAGGGCTCGTTTCATCTAAAGCGTGAAAATAGGATTGAGCAAACTATATCTGACCATGTTTTGCCGTCCTGTCTGACTTGGCGGTTGTTCTGGAGTGAGATTGGACTATGACTGAATCGCTGGAGCAGCAGATCGAGCGCTGGATTGCCGCCGCTCCGGAGGATCTGCAGCCGACCCTGCGCCAATGGCAGCCCCGGCTGGCGGCGATCGCCCGCAGCTTCGGCCAGGAAATCTGCTGGCTGGCGGCCAACGACCAGGGGCAGTTCTCCACCGCCATCGTCAGCCCCCCGAACAGCGATCAGCAGTTCCGGCTACTGGATGCCTGCGCCTCGAAAGGATTGGTCAATACCGAAGAGGGAGAGCAGGTGGTTGAGGCATCCACCTTCGAACTAGTGGCCCTGCTGCTCACCGGTGGGCTCGATCTGGTGCGCTGGTTCCCGGCGGACCCCACGGCGGATCCGCGCCTGCTGCAGCGGCAGCAACTGCTGCGGCTGCTGAACCTGGGCGGGCAGACGGCTTAGTAGAGGCGCTCGAGCACGTAGTCGGTCATGTCCGCCAGGGCCTGACGGAAGACCGAGGGCGGCAGCACCTCCAGGGACTGGCGGGCGATCGCCGCCTGCTCGGACGCCAGCTGGCGGGTGCGCTCCAGGCCCCGGCTCGCCAGCACCAGGCTCAGGGCCTGCTCGCGATCGCCCTCCTGGCTGAACTCCCGCTCGATCAGCGGTAGCAGGGCGGGCTGCTCCTCGAGGGCGTAGAGCACCGGAGCGGTGAGATTGCCGCTGGCCAGATCGGACCCGGCGGGCTTGCCCAGCACCTCTTCGGCGCTAGTGAAGTCGAGAATGTCATCGACGATCTGGAAGGCCAGACCCAGGGCCCGACCGTACTGGTAGAGGCCTTCGCGCACCTCCTCGCTGCTGCCGCTGAGCACGGCGGCGGCCTTGGCGCTGTTGGCGATCAGCGAGGCGGTCTTGAAATAGCTCTTCTCGAGGTAGGTATCGATGGAGAGGCTGCTGTCGAAGCGGTTCAGCCCCTGGATAATCTCCCCTTCCGCCAGGTCCATGATCACCTGGGAGAGCAGCTGCACGACCAGCAGATCGTCGAGGCGGGCCAGATGCCAGGAGGCCTGGGCGAACAGGAAATCCCCGGCGAGAACGGCCACGCGGTTATTGAAGCTGGCATGGACGGTGGGAATGCCCCGGCGCAGATCCGCCTCATCGACCACGTCGTCGTGGACGAGACTGGCGGTGTGGATCATCTCAGTGATCTCGGCCAGACGTCGGTGGCGGGAGGTGATCGACCCGTCGGGCAGGGTGGCGCGGGAGGCCAGCAGGACCACGGCGGGGCGCAGGCGCTTACCCCCGGCTCCGAACAGGTGCTCGGCGGCGGCAAACAGGATGGGGTGCTTGGCCCCGATCAGCTGCTTGAGCGTCTGGGCCAGAAGCTCAAGGTCGGCTTCGACGGGAAGGAAGAGGGAGGTTGTCGAAGTCATGGGCCGCGCGAGCGTTACGAATTTTTACATATCTGCCCCTCATTCTAATACTGATTGCGGAAGGGATTCAGAGACGCTCAGATGGGGCAGAACAATGGCCTCGACTGGGGGCTCGAAGCCCAGCCAGAGGGCGGCGGTGGTGGCAAACTGCTGGGGGTCGCCGCTGACGCCGAAGCGGGTCGGATGGGCGGGCTGGTGGCTGCGCAGGCCGAGGGCCTCCAGTTCCTGGGCGATCGCCTGACAGACGTGCTCCGCCGGGTCCACCAGCTGGACCTCCCGGGGCAGCAGGCTGGTGACCACCGGGGCGAGGTGGGGGTAGTGGGTACAGCCGTAGACCAGACAGTCCATCCCCTGCTCGATCAGCGGCTGCAGATAGCTGGAGACGATCTGTCGGGTTTCCGGTTCATGGATGCGGTTCGCTTCGATCAGGGGCACGAATTCGGGGCAGCCGACCTCGAAGACCGCGACGCCGGGGTCACACTCGCGGATGGCGTTGCGGTAGGCATGGCTGGTGGCAGTGGCGGGCGTGGAGATCACCCCGACCCGGTGCCCCCGGCGGGCGGCGGCTCGGGCCGCGGGCAGAATCAGCCCCAGAACCGGAAAGGGAAATTCGTCCTGAACCTGCTTCAGGGCCAGGGCGGAGCTGGTGTTGCAGGCCATCACCACCATCTTGGTGCCCTGGCTCTGCATCCAGGTGAGAATCTCGCGCACGTACTGGAGAATCTCTGCCTCGCTGCGGATGCCGTAGGGCAGTCGGGCGGTGTCTCCGAAGTAGAGGAAGGTCTCCTGGGGGAGGTGCCGGTAGAGCGAACGCAGCACCGTGATGCCGCCGACGCCGCTGTCGAAGACCCCAATCGGGGCCGGGGTGTCGAGGCTGGGGGGGGTGAGGGAGGTGGCAGGCATAGAAGGCGCCGGTAGGGATCAGTTCTGACGGGCGTAGCTGGTGATGCCGCGGGCGATCGCCTCGGCCAGCAGACGACGGTGGCTGGCCTGCTGCAGGCGGGGACCGTCCTCATTGCCGGTGACGAAGCCGATCTCCACCAGCACAGCGGGCATCGTGGTACGGCGCAGCACGTAGAAGCGGGCCTGGCGGATGCCGCGATCGCGGATCGGCACCGTTTCGAGAATGGCGGTGTGGATGCTGCGCGCCAGACGGCCTGCGGCCTCGGAGTTGTAGTAATAGGTCTCGAGGCCGTTGATCTCCGGTTGATCCAGGCTGATGGAATTGGCGTGGATGCTGACGAACAGATCGGCGTTGCGCTGGCTGGCAAAGGCCACCCGCGGTTCGAGGTCAATCTCGGTGTCATCCGGGCGGCTGAGCTGGGCGTTGAGACCTGACCGGCTGAGGAGTTGGGCCACCTGGCGCGAGACGTCCAGGACCAGCTCCTTTTCCTGGATGCCGTTGATCCCGATCGCCCCGACATCGCCGCCGCCATGGCCGGGGTCAATCACCACCAGCCGGGCGCCGGGGACCGGTCGTTGGGCCCCGGGTGGGGGAGCTGCCTGGGCCGGAGGGAAGAAGGGGCGCAGGG
>CAWUMD010000187.1:0-4661 GCA_963923365.1 uncultured bacterium | reverse complement strand
TGGTTTCCGGGAAGCGGGCGGCGGTGGTCATGGCCACCACCGAGCCGAGGGAGTTGCCGATGAGAATGGCAGGGCGGTTGAGGTGCGATCGCCAGAAGTCGTGCACCAGTTCCGACCAGAGGCGAGGGCCGTAGCGGCAGAAGGGCTGATCCGACTCGCCGAAGCCCAGCAGATCGAGGGCGTAGACTGGTCGCTGGCGGCTGAGGGGTT
The DNA here is from genome assembly GCA_963923365.1 of uncultured bacterium. Classification (GTDB taxonomy): domain Bacteria; phylum Cyanobacteriota; class Cyanobacteriia; order Synechococcales; family Synechococcaceae; genus CAWUMD01. The sequence goes on along the minus strand of CAWUMD010000187.1, from coordinate 4,451 downwards.
CCAGGTTGCCGCGCCAGTGACCGCTGGCGGCTCCGAAGCCATGGAGCAGCAGTAGGGGAAGCGCCTCGGGATGGGGCTGTGCTGGCAGGCAGCAGCGGTAGCGGATGCGGTGGCCGCGCCAGTACCAGTCGGCGGTGTTACCCAGGCTGGAGCCAACCGGGATGTCAGGGGCGGAGGCGATCGCGATCATCCCCTCATTCTGCCGTCAGGGGCAGGGGGTGGGGCCGCCTGCCAGACTGAAATACATGAGCCATTCCGACTGCCGCTACCGTGAAGGCCAGGCCTGCTTCGAGCTCGGGTCCGCGTTCTTTCGGCCCAAGGCCCGCCCGGCCCGCGATCTGGGGGTGCTCTCCGCCCGACTTGAACGCCACGACCGTGGTCAGCTGCGGGTGCTCGAGACGATGGCCGGTTCCGGCATCCGCAGTCTTCGCTATGTCCTGGAGGCCGAGGCGGATGCGGTTCACTGCAGTGATGCCGACCCGGAGGTGGTGCCACTGCTGCGGGCCAACCTGGCGGCGCAGCTGAGCCCGGAGCGCTGGCAGGCCCGCTGCGACTCTGCGGATCGGCGCTTCGCCGAGTGCTTTGCCCACCAGGACTTCTATGACCTGGTGGATGTTGACGGCTTCGGCAGTGGCGGCCCGCAGCTGGCCCGCTGTCTGGACGCGGTGCGGGTAGGGGGGTTGCTTTATTTCACGGCCACCGACGGGCGGGCTACCACCGGGCATGACCGACGCCAGTCCCGCCTGATCTACGGGGCCGACGCCCGTGCCCACCCCGCCAGTCAGGAGCAGGGGCTGCGTCTGATTCTGGCTACCCTGCAGCAGCAGGCCTGGATGCGGGGCTTCGGGCTGAGACCGCTGTTCTCACTGTTCAATGGCGAAACCTTCCGGGTGATGGTACGACTGCTGCCGAAGCCAACCCCGCCTGCGGGGGTGGGCTGGATTGGCTACTGTCACCACTGCGGTGATTACCGTCAGCTGGACTGGCCCCGGGGCGATCGCCTCACCTGTCCCGACGATGCCCATCCCCTGGTGCTGAGCGGTCCGCTCTGGGTCGGTCCGCTGCACGATCCGGTCTGGCTGACCCGACTGCGGACGGAGGCGCTGCTGCAGGCCGAGCGGGAGGCCGATGCCCGTCCCTGGCGGGCCCTGATAACCCTGATCGACACCCTGGCGGGGGAAGTGGACCTGCCGCCCTGGTTCTACACCCTCGGGGAGATTGGTCGTCGCGGTCGGAGAGACCTGCCCCGCCGGGAAGACCTGCTGCGGGTGCTGCGCCAGGCCGGATATCGGGCGGTACCCAGTCATATTCAGGCGGCGGCGGTGAAGACCGATGCCCGTCTGGCTACCTGTCTGCAGCTGGCGGTTACGAAACTGTGATCCCCGGTGCCATGGCCAGGGACGGGCGCATGCTAGCGTGATGCCGGTATTGTCGCCGGTTCCCCCTGCCGGGACCCGTGATCCGTTCGGTTTGGAGAGTCCGTCGTGAACGTGCTGCTGCTGTTCCAGAAGGGTGGTCCGGCCATGTGGCCGCTGCTGCTGCTGTCAATTCTGTCCCTGACCACGGTGCTGGAACGGGGCTGGTTCTGGTACCAGTTGCTTCGCAACGAGTCGAAGATCGTCCACCGCCTGCTGGATGCCGCCGCCGACAGTGACTGGCCCCAGGCCCTGGAGATCGCGGAGCGGAATCAGTACCAACCCGTCAGCCGCTTTCTTGGTGCGCCGCTGCGGCTGGAGGTTCCGGACCCGGAACTGTTCCGGCTGGCGCTGGAATCCGCGGCCGATGAGGAACTGGCGGCGATGCGTCGCGGCGACAAGATCCTCGAGTCCGTCGTGGCCCTGGCGCCGCTGCTGGGTCTGCTGGGGACGGTGCTGGGCCTGATCCAGACCCTGGGCAACATCCGGCTGGGTGATATCGGCACCGCCTCCACCTCCGGGGTGAGCAGTGGTATCGGCGAAGCACTGATCACCACCGCCACTGGTCTGATCATCGCCATCGGCTCCCTGGCGGCCTACCGGACCTTCAATTCCCTGGTGGTCGGTCAGGCCCAGGTGTTCCGGCGGGCCGGAAATGAACTGGAGCTGATCTACCGCCAGTACTGGCTGAAGCTCCAGAACCGTCGTCCGATCTCCCCCGTTTAGGAGCGATCGCCATGCGGATCAATCTGGATCGCCCCGGGGAAGACCATGCCCGCATCGAAATCCTGCCGCTGCTGGATGTCGTGTTCTGTGTGCTGGTGTTCTTCATCCTGGCGACGCTGCAGCTGAAGCGGCCCCAGGGCATCGAGGTGACGCTGCCGGGGGCCTCCAATGCCCGGGTGCAGCAGCGGGCGTCGCTGCTGGTGACGGTGGATGCCAGCGGCCAGCCCTACGTCGAGAAACAGGCGGTGACTGCGTCCCAACTGCAGCTGCTGCTGCGGGGCTATCACCAGGCCAACCCCCAGGGGATGATGCTGCTCTACGCCGATAAGGGCGCGACCTACCAGTCGGTGGTCTCGATGCTGGACCTGATGCGCTCGGTCGGCGGCGATCGCGTCGCCCTGGCCACCACGGACCTGCCCCAGCAGACCCCGGCTACGGTGCCGGGTCTGCCGCCCCTGACCACGCCTCCGACCCCGTAGCTACCGGATTGGCCGGGTCGCTGCACCAGTCGCTCCAGCTGCCGGGATAGAGCGTCCCGTCCAGTCCGGCCAGTGCCAGGGAGAAGAGATTGACACAGGCGGTCACTCCGGAGCCGCAGTAGCAGATGCGTTCGCGGGCAGCGCTCAGATCGGCCCAGCGCTGGCGCTGCTCGGCCGGCGATCGCCAGAACCCCTCGGGCGTGGTGGCCTCGGTCCAGGGGCGGACGATGGCTCCCGGAATGTGCCCCGCCACCGGATCAATCGGTTCGCGCTCGCCCCGGTAGCGATCCGCTTCCCGGGCGTCGATCAGCACCACATCCGCCTCCTGCTTACGGTGCTTGAGCGCCGCCTGATCCAGCTGGCGGAAGTCAGGACGGGGCGTCAGCGTCGCAGGCGGGTGGGTCGGCACCGCAGCGGTAGTGGGCAGACCGGCCGCCACCCAGGCGGGATAGCCGCCATCGAGCAGGCTGACGGACTCCAGTCCCAGACCCCGCAGCAGCCACCAGGCCCGGCAGGCGAAGGCACCCCGGGAGGCGTCGTAGAGGACGATGCGCTGGCGATCGCCGATGCCCAGGACCTGCAGCCGCTCCCTCAGGTAGTCCAGCTCCGGCAGGGGGTGGCGTCCTCCGCCCTGGCGTTTGTCGCCGGAGAGATCGCGATCGAGATCGAGGTGCACGGCCCCCGGAAGGTGGGCTTCGGCGTAGTCCCGCTGCCCCTTACCCGGGTCGGCGAGGTCGAAGCGGCAGTCGATCAGCCGCAGGTCGGGGTCGTTGAGATGGGTCAGCAGCCAGGGGCGATCGACCAGCATGGCGGTTCTCCGGTGCGGGCAGACCGTGACGCCGTGGGGCGGAACGGTCTGGCTTAGAATAGGTCACGAAATCACTTCCAACCATTGATTGAAGGAGCCTGTGACAGGATGGGTGGCGAAATTTTCGGAACGGCAGCCCTGTTCATCGTCCTGATCCCCGTGGGTCTGGCTCTCGGCGCCGTGTTGCTGAAGATCCAGGGCGCCAAGTAATCAGGACTCCCGCATCGAACGACCAGGGGTGGTGAACCAGTCGGGTTCGCCACCCCTGCTGCTGAGTGGGGGCGATCGCCTGTCCCCCGCGGGGGATCGCACTCTGATAGAGTCTTAGTAAAAGTTAACGTTCGGACCCTGCCTCCCCATGGAAGTACTGGTAGTCGGTGCCACTGGCACCCTCGGCAGACAAATTGCCCGCCGCGCCGTGGAGGAAGGTCACCGGGTCCGTTGTCTGGTCCGCAGCCCCAAGAAAGCTGCCTTCCTCCAGGAATGGGGCTGTGATCTGGTGCGGGGCGACCTCACCAAGCCCGATACTCTGGACTTCGCCCTGGAAGGGGTGGAGGCGGTAATCGATGCGGCTACGGCCCGCCCCACTGACTCCCTGAGCAGCTTTGAGGTCGACTGGCACGGCAAGGTCAACCTGATCCAGGCAGTGGAAAAGGCCGGTGTCGGGCGCTATATCTTCTGTTCCATCCTCGGGGCTGACAAGCACCGTGACGTCCCCCTGATGGATATCAAGGCCTGTACCGAAGCCTTCCTGCGGGAGTCCGGTCTCAATTACACGATTCTGCAGCTGGCGGGCTTCTACCAGGGCCTGATCGGTCAGTACGCCATTCCCATCCTCGAAGGTCAGACCGTCTGGGTGACCGGGGAAGCCACGCCGATTGCCTACATGGACACGATCGATGTGGCCAAGTTCGCAGTCCGGGCCCTGACGGCGACGGAAACCGAGAAACGCAGTCTGCCGGTGGTCGGACCCAAGGCTTGGGGCGGCTACGAGATCATCCGACTGTGCGAACGGCTGACGGA
>CAWUMD010000186.1:0-4670 GCA_963923365.1 uncultured bacterium | reverse complement strand
CCAGCAGCGGCAGCGCCCAGCCCGCCACCGTCTCACTGCCGGGTTCCCGGGCCGGGAGGCAGGACTGGGGGTCCACCCCCAGTTGCCGGGCCAGAGCCTGCAGCGCTATCTGAGCATCGGCGGCCGTCGCCGCCCGGGCATTGGCAGGCCCGGGCGGCAGCAGTGGTTCACCATCCTCCCGCCAGTAGCAGCCCAGGGCCCAGCGGGGAATCGGCTCCCCGGGATACTGCTTGCCGTAGCTGCCGATCAGCAATGGGCCCGCCAGTCCCAGCCGCACCGACAGGCACTCCAGCAGGGTCCAGCCCAGTTCACGCTTGCGATCGCCCAGGGCTGCCACCTGCCATTCCGGCGCTTCCGGGTCCTCGGCCGAGACGAAGGTCGGCTCCCCCCCCATCCAGAGGTCCACACCAGCCGCATCGAGGCCGGCATCCACCTGCTGCCCCAGAGCATCGATGGCAGACCAGAATTCGGTCAGGGTACGGGGATCGGCAGCAGTCATCAGATCACGGTCCGGCAGAAGCACTCTGCATCGTGCCGGAGTGAGGTCCCCCGAACGGTAACCCCGGCTACCATGACCGTCCCGATCCACCCTGCCGCTACCGTAGAGAAGGCGGCAGCAACAACTCCTCGGATGACTGACTTCCTGATCCTCGGCGGTGGCATCATCGGCCTGGCGACAGCCCTGGAACTGCGCCAGCGGGGCTGCACGGTACGCGTGGTCTGTCGCGATCGCCAGGAAGCCGCCGGGTACGTCGCCGCTGGAATGATCGCCCCCCAGGCCGAAGGGCTACAGGGCCCCCAACTGGAGCTGGGCCTGGCCAGCCGTGCCCTCTACCCCGCCTGGATTGCCCGTCTGGAGGCGATCAGCAGCCTTGACTGCGGCTATTGGAACAGCGGCATCCTCGTGCCCTATTTCGATGACCGTGAGGTCAGCCATCACCCCAGCCATCCCGACAGCCAGCGGTTCAGCAGCGCCGACGCGCTCCGGCAGCAGCCTGGCCTGGGCGAGATCCGAGGCGCCATCTGGTACCCCCACGACGCCCAGGTGGATAACCGCCGCCGCCTGATGCAGGCCCTGATCGAGGCGAACCGTCAGCTCGGGGTGGAACTCCTCGACGGCGTCACGGTGCAGCAGCTGCTGCCCCAGGGCGATCGCCTCGTCGGCGTGGAAACCGCCACCGGCCTGCTCCAGGCCGAGCACTACATCCTGGCGGCCGGCAGCTGGAGCGGCCAGCTCCTGGATCTGCCGGTGCAGCCGATCAAGGGCCAAATGTTCTCAGTGCGTCAGCCGGATGGAGCCGCTCACCCCCTGCGCAGCGTCCTCTTCGGACCCGGCACCTACATCGTGCCGCGACGGGATGGCCTGATCGTGGTCGGGGCCACCGCCGAGAACGTCGGCTTCTGCGGCGGCAGCACCCCCGCCGGGACCAGCCACCTCATGGCCGCCGCCTGTCGCCTCTTCCCCCCCCTGGCGACCTACTCTGTCGAGGAGCTCTGGTGGGGCTATCGTCCCGGCACCCCCGACGAAGGCCCGCTACTCGGCCGGTCTCCCTACCGCAACCTCAGTCTGGCCACCGGCCACTACCGCAACGGCATTCTCTACGCACCGATCACTGCGAAACTGCTGACCGAGTCCCTGCTGGACCATCAGAACCCGGACCTCCTGCAGGCGTTCCACTGGCAACGGTTCAGCGGCGTTTGTCCCTGACGTCAGGGGCAAATCTTAAGAAATCTAGTGGTTTGTATCCCCGACTACGGTCAATCTGGAAATCCATGCCATCCTGTGGGACACGTAATACGTTTCCCCGATCAGGAGGTGCAGCCATGGTCATGACGATCGGTCTCATCGGGCTCTACGTCAGCCTGTTCTCGGTTGGAGTACTGGCCAGCGGGCCCCGCTCCGCGGAACGAACGGACATCTTCGGACACCGCCACTGAATCCCGGCTGATTTCCCGTGGAGTCAAAACGCCATCGGCCGTGATGTCGGTGGCGTTTCAAGCATGTCCTAGCCCGCGCAGCAGGTTCCCCGCACCACCAGTTCATAGCTGCTGGGGCTCAGGCCGGGGGGCAGGGCCGTCAGGTTCAGATTCGGTAACTGCTGCCAGTCGAGATCGTGGATGCGGCCGCAGCGATCGCAGACAAAGTGATGGTGACGGTCGATGCGGGCGTCGTAGCGGGTCACCCCCTCCTGTAGCAGCACCTCGCGCACCAGGCGGGCATCCCGCAGCGACTTGAGCGCACCGTACACGGCCGCGGTCGAGGCCATCGGCATCTCCCGGTTGACCGCCTCAATCAGCTGTTCCGCCGTGGGATGGTCCTGACGACGGCAGAGTTCGGTGTAGACCGCGTAGCGCTGGGGAGTGACGCGCAACCCCGCCGCCTGCATCTGCCCGCGAATGTCACCCAAGACTTCAGCCATCACCCAGCTCCCGGCACCGGAGCGCCACTGCCCCAGCAAAGGCAGAACGGCTCCTTGTCTGGATCTATTCTGACTCGCAGCGGTGCGGGGCGCCACAGAAAAAGCCCGCCGCGACCGAAGCTGCGACGGGCTTTGACAGGGATTGCAACCGATTATTCGTAGAGCCAGGGGGTGATGGTGGGGGTCCAGCTCACCAGTTCCTCGGCCTTGAACCAGAGGGCGATTTCGGTCTGGGCGGTTTCGACGGCATCGGATCCATGGATGATGTTGCGGCCGATGTTGACGCCGAAGTCACCGCGGATGGTGCCGGGAGCAGAGGTGAGGGGGTTGGTGGCGCCGATCAGGTTGCGGGCAGCGGCGACGACACCGTCACCTTCCCAGACCATGGCGACCACGGGGCCGGAGGTGATGAAGTCCACCAGACCGGCGAAGAAGGGGCGCTCGCGGTGGACGGCGTAGTGAGCTTCCGCCAGTTCACGGGTGGGATGCACCAGCTTCAGGCCGACCAGCTTGAAGCCCTTGGTCTCGAAACGACGGATGATTTCGCCGCTCAGGCCGCGCTGGACGCCATCGGGCTTGATGGCGATGAAAGTACGTTCCACGAGGTCTCTCCGGGAGTTCCTACCTATCGTTCCGGAAGCGGAAACACCTGTAAAGCGTCTGCAGGTACGGCATGCCGAACCCCGCCCGCTCGGCGCTAGGACGGGGCTACTGGGCCACCGGAATGCACCTGGATTGCCACCAACCCAGGCCGTAACCGTTGCTACAGCGCCGGTGATCCCCGCTGCCTATAGTCCCGATACTGCGGCAGGGAGCAGAAGCTGTGCTGTTCAAGGATTACGACCCCGGCGATTTCTACGACGAACTGTTTCTGGCGGCGGGGCAGCCCCGGCCCGAGGCCCAGCTGCTGGTGGAGAAGGTGAACTCCCTCAGCCCCGAGGAGGTGCTGCGCCGCCAGGAGATGGCCAGCAATCTGCTGCTGAAGCTGGGTGCAACCTTCAATGTCTACGGGGCCGACGAGGGCATCGAGCGGATCATTCCCTTCGACATCATTCCCCGCATTGTCCCGTCCCGGGAGTGGTCGCCGATCGAGGCGGGTCTGAAGCAGCGCATCGCCACCCTCAACCTGTTCCTGGCCGACATCTACGGCGACCAGAAGATCATCCGCGATGGCATCCTGCCGCGGGAACTGGTGGAGTCGGCCAAGGGTTTCCTCAAGCCCTGCATCGGCCTGACGCCGCCCAAGGACATCTGGTGCCACATCTCAGGCACCGACATGGTGCGCGATCGCGACGGCCGCTGGTACGTGCTTGAGGACAACGTCCGCTGTCCCTCCGGGGTCTCCTATTTCCTGGAGAACCGGCAGGCGATGAAGCGAACCTTCCCGGAGGTGTTCCGCCGCAGCGGCGTCCAGCCGATCGACAACTATCCCGGCCAGTTGCTGGAGACCCTGCTGCACCTGGCGCCGGATCATTTGGATGACCCGACGGTGGTGGTGCTCACCCCGGGCATCTACAACTCCGCCTACTTCGAGCATTCCTTCCTGGCCCAGAAGATGGGCGTGGAGCTGGTGGAAGGCCGGGATCTGGTGATCCACGACGGCTACCTGAAGATGCGCACCACCCAGGGGCTGCAGCGGGTGGATGTGATCTACCGCCGCATCGACGACGAATTCATCGATCCCCTGGCCTTCCGCCCCGACTCGCTGCTGGGTATTCCCGGCCTGATGGAGGTCTACCGGGCCGGACGGGTGGCGATCGCCAACGCCCTCGGCACCGGCGTCGCCGACGACAAGGTGATCTACGCCTACGTCCCCCGGATGATCCGCTACTACCTGGGCGAGGAACCGCTGCTGGAAAACGTCCCCACCTACCTCTGCTGGGAGGACGAGGACCGGGCCTACGTGCTCGATCACCTCGACGAGCTGGTGGTCAAGGCAGCCAGCGAGTCCGGTGGCTACGGCATGCTGATCGGTCCCCACGCCAGCGAGGCTGAACGGGCCGAGTTCGCCGAGCGGATTAAGGCCAACCCGCGCAACTACATCGCCCAGACCACCCTCAGCCTCTCACGGGTGCCGACGCTGCTGGGCGATCGCCTCGAAGGCTGCCATGTCGACCTGCGGCCCTACATCCTCTCGGGCGAACAGACCTACGTCACCCCCGGCGGCCTCACCCGAGTGGCGATGAAGAAAGGCTCCCTGGTCGTCAACTCCTCCCAGGGCGGCGGCAGCAAGGACACCTGGGTCCTGAG
>CAWUMD010000185.1:0-4706 GCA_963923365.1 uncultured bacterium | reverse complement strand
CGCGCAGCCGCGCCAGGTCCCCGGCGACGGCCTGCAGCTGCGGGGCCATGGTGCTCTCGGCGAACGGTCAAACCCTGATCCTACGATCTCCGCGCTCGCTGCCGGGCTCAGGCCTCGGGGGTGCTGCGGGGTCGGAACAGCAGCTGGATGCCGAGGGCGAACAGGCCCAGGGCGACGAACCCGAAGATGAAGGTAGCCATGGCTGAGATACCCATCACTAGGGTACGAACCGCCACACCGATACTGCGGGCCAGGTAGGCCATGTCGGTGGGCAGGGGTTTAGCGGCGAAGCGCCCGATGATGTTCGCGGTCATCAGGTAGGCGCCGTAGGCGATTCCCCCCGCCACCGCCGACCCGCTCCAGCAGTCGAACAGGGTGATCGGCTTCTTCACCGGTTGCTCCGGGGTCGGTTTCTCGGGGCTGGAATCAGGCATGGTCGAGCGGCGCGATGCCGTGGTCAAGGCAGACGGTGGGCCAGAGGTCGAGGTCGGGATCCGCCAGCTCGGCGGCGACGGCTGCCGCGACGGCTTCAGCAGCGCTAGGGCTGTCACAGAGGGCGAAGACCGTCGGTCCGGAACCCGACATCATCGTACCCAGTACCCCGGACTGGCGGGCAAAGCTGTCGCGCAGCCACTGCACGGCCGGATGCTCGGGCAGCACCACCTTCTCGAGGTCGTTGCTCAGGTGGGGGGCGATCTCCGCCCCCTGTTCACCCCGGGCGATCGCTGTCAGCAGGGCGCTGGTGCGAATCTGCTCGTGGCGGGTCGGGAAGTCGGCCTCGGGACGGTAGTCAGCGCCGAAGCGTTCCCGGTAGGTCTGGTAAGCCCAGACCGTGGATACTGCCAGACTGCGGTACTTGGCCAGAACTACTGCCTGCCCGGCCAGGCTGGGCAGCGGCTGGAGGATTTCGCCGCGACCGGTGGCCAGCATCGTGCCGCCCACCAGAGAGAAGGGCATGTCCGAGCCGAGGCGGGCCGCCAGCTCGCACTGCCGCTCCCGGGACAGGTTGAGGCTCCAGAGGTGGTCGAGGGCGACAATCACCGCCGAGCCATCGGCGGAACCGCCCGCCAGACCCGCTCCGACAGGGATGCGTTTCTCGAGGGCGATCGCCACGCCACCGTGGCGGGCGTGGGCCTCGGGGTACTCCTCGGCCATCAGCCGGGCGGCCCGCAGCACCAGATTGGTGTCGTCGACGGGCACCTCCGGATGGTCGCAGCTGAGGCTGAAGCTGCCGTCGGCGGTGGGCCGGAAGCGCAGGCGATCCGCCAGCCCGACGGACTGCATCACCATCGCCAGTTCGTGGAATCCATCCCCCCGGTTGCCGAGGATTTCCAGATAGAGGTTGATCTTGGCCGGAGCCAGCAGGGTGAGGTCAGCCATGAATTCAGTCGGCATCGGCAAGGACGTTGGCCAGGGCCACCCACTTGGGCAGCATCACGGTTTCGGCGCGGGCTTCGGGGTCGATGCCCACGGCGGCGAAGGCGATCTCCAGCCGCTCCGGGGGCACCAGGCCCTTGAGGTTGTTGCGCAGCATCTTGCGCTTGGTGGCGAAGCCCACCTTCACCAGGGTCTCCAGCAGGCGGGGATCCCGAGCCGCGTCCACCGGCGGTCGAGGCCAGATGCGTAGCACTGCCGATTCCACCTTCGGCGGCGGCTTGAAGGCCGCAGGCGGCACGTCGCAGATGATTTCACAGTCGGCGTGGTACTGGCAACGGACGCTCAGGGCCCCGAACACCTTGCTGCCCGGGGCCGCGCAGACCCGTTCGGCCACTTCCTTCTGGACCAGCAGCACAATCCGCTCGTAGGGCTGGGGATTGGGTCGGCTGATGCGGCCGATCAGGCGCTCGAGGATCGGACCGGTGATGTTGTAGGGGATGTTGGCCACCACCTTGGACAGGGGCCAGAAGCGATCGCTGTCCTGACAGAGGGGCTCGAGGGACGTGGCCAGAAAGTCTCCGCGCAACAGCCGGAAGTTCTCGCGATCGCCGAACTCCTGCTCCAGCTGGGTGTGCAGGTCCCAATCGAGCTCCACCGACACCAGCCCCTGGACCCAGGGGAGGATGCGGCGGGTGAGAGCCCCCTGACCGGGGCCGATCTCCAGGACGCGATCCGTGGGCTGCAGTTCGGCGGCGGCAATGATCTGCGACAGAATCTCGTCGCTGCGCAACCAGTGCTGCCCAAAGCGTTTGCGAGGCCGCATGGGGGTCCCTGAGCAAAACGCTCATTCTATCCCGTCACCATCGAAGGCCCCGACCAGGTAGGTCTCGAGATGCAGCCCATCGCCGGGGAGGGCCGACCCGCGCACCAGCGCAAGGTCGAAGCGGACCACTGCCTGCTGACAGCGGGGATGCAGCACCAGAAACAGTTCGGCGCTGCGCCAGAGCCGCCGCTGTTTGGCCGGAGTGAGGGCCAGCAGTCCGCCGGCATCCAGGCCCCTGCGGCTGCGGCTCTTCACCTCGACACAGGCTAGGGTGTTGCCCCGCGTCATCACCAGATCCAGCTCGCCCCAGCGACAGGTCCAGCGCTGGGCCAGACAGTGCCAGCCCTGGTCTTCCAGCCAGTGGCGGACCAGGGCTTCTCCGGCGAGGCCGAGTTCGGCGCGGTGGGGTGTTCCCATGGGGATAGACCCGCTCGGGGAGTACGGTTTGCCGTAGTCTGCCCGGTTGTCCTACAGGCTAGAATGTGTCATCTTTCCGGGCCGTTTGGAGTGCCGGAACGGCCAGCGTAGGGAGTCAATCGCGCGGATGGGACGAGTCGTCGGCATCGACCTGGGCACCACCAATTCCGTGGTCGCCGTGATGGAGGGTGGCCAGCCGGTGGTGATCGCCAACGCCGAAGGGTTCCGCACCACCCCCTCGGTGGTGGCCGTCAGCAAGGATGGCGAGCGGCTCACCGGCCAGCTGGCCCGCCGTCAGATGGTGCTCAACCCGCGCAACACCTTCTACAACGTCAAGCGGTTCATCGGGCGGCTCTACGACGAGCTCAGCGCCGAATCGAAGCGGGTCACCTACACCATCCGCCGCAGCGAGAGCGGCTCGGTTCGTCTGGTCTGTCCGCAGCTGGAACGGGAATTTGCCCCCGAGGAGATCTCGGCCCAGATCCTGCGCAAGCTGGCGGACGAGGCCAGCCGCTATCTGGGGGAACCGGTGACCGGGGCGGTGATCACTGTGCCCGCCTACTTCAATGACTCCCAACGCCAGGCCACCCGGGATGCGGGTCGGATCGCGGGGCTGGATGTGAAGCGCATCCTCAATGAGCCGACGGCGGCCTCCCTGGCCTACGGGCTGGACCGGCGCGATCGCCAGACCATCCTCGTCTTCGATCTGGGCGGCGGCACCTTCGATGTCTCGCTGCTCAAGGTGGGCAACGGCGTCTTCGAGGTCAAGGCCACCAGCGGCGACACCCAGCTGGGGGGCAACGACTTCGACCGCAAGATCGTCGACTGGCTGGCGGATGCCTTCCAGGCCAGCGAGGGCATTGACCTGCGTCGCGATCGCCAGGCCCTACAGCGCCTCACCGAAGCCGCCGAGAAGGCCAAGATCGAGCTTTCCGGCGTCAGTGTCACCGACATCAACCTGCCCTTCATCACCACCAGCGAGGAGGGGCCCAAGCACATCGAGACCCGCCTCACCCGCTCGGAGTTCGAGGGCCTCAGCCAGGATCTGCTGGAGCGGATGCTGCGCCCCCTGCGCCGTTGCCTCAAGGACGCCAACCTGCGCCCCGAGGACATCGATGAGGTGGTGCTGGTTGGCGGATCCAGCCGCATGCCGATGGTGCAGCAGCTGGTGCGCTCGATCATCCAGCGGGAGCCCAACCAGAACGTCAACCCGGATGAGGTGGTGGCGGTCGGGGCGGCCATCCAGGCCGGGATTCTCGGTGGCGAGGTGCGCGACATCATGCTGCTCGACGTCACGCCCCTGTCCCTGGGCCTGGAGACCATCGGTGGGGTGATGAAGAAGCTGATTCCCCGCAACACAGCGATTCCGGTCCGCCGCTCGGATCTGTTCTCCACCTCCGAGAACAATCAGACGATGGTCGAGGTGCATGTGCTCCAGGGCGAGCGCAGCCTCGCCGAAGGCAACAAGTCCCTGGGCCGCTTCAAGCTCACCGGGATTCCTCCGGCGCCGCGGGGGGTGCCCCAGGTGCAGGTGTCCTTCGACATCGATGCCAACGGCATTCTCCAGGTCTCGGCCCAGGACCGGACCACTGGCCGGGAACAGACGGTGACCATCCAGGGGGCTTCCACCCTGAGTGAGACCGACATCAACCGCATGCTCCAGGAGGCGGAGACCTATGCCCAGCAGGATCGCCAGCTGAAAGCCAAGGTCGACAAGCGCAACCGGGCCCAGACCCTGATCACCCAGGTGGAGCGCAAGCTGCGGGAGGTCTCCCTTGATTTCGGCAGCTACTTCGCCGAGAGTCGCCGCCGCCGTCTGGAGACGGCGATAGCCGATCTGCGGGAGGCGCTGGAGCGTCAGGATGAGCGGGGCATCGACCTCGGGCTGGCGGAGCTAGAGGATGAACTGGCCGGGCTGAATCGGGAGATCAGCGATCGCTACCGCGAGGAAGAAGGCGGAGATGACTTCTTCAAACCTCTGAAGAAAACCTGGGAGTCGGTGCGCGACAGCGGTCTGTTCGATGACGACGATGACGACTACTGGCGGCGGGATGATTCCTACACCGGCGGGTGGGGCGGCGGTCTCGGT
>CAWUMD010000184.1:0-4713 GCA_963923365.1 uncultured bacterium | reverse complement strand
CCCCCGGCAATCGGGTTGGAGCTGGTGACGAAGGGATAGGTACCGTGGTCGAGGTCGAGCAGGGTACCCTGGGCGCCCTCGAACAGAATGTTCTTGCGCTCGCGCACCGCCTCGTCGATCACCAGGGAGCTGTCGACGACGTGGGGACGCAGGCGATCGGCATACACCTGATACTCAGCGATGACGGCCTCTGCATCCAGGGGCGGCAGGTCGTAGAGCTTCTCGAGAATGACGTTCTTCTGGGCGATGGTCCAGGTGAGCTGTTCCCGCAGGCTGTCGGCATCCATCAGATCGAGGACCCGGATGCCGGTACGCTCAGACTTATCGGCATAGGTCGGGCCGATGCCCCGGCCAGTGGTGCCGATCTTGTGACTGCCCCGCCGCTGCTCAGACGCCTGATCGATCAGGCGGTGATAGGGCATGGTGACGTGAGCCGTCTGGGAAATCTGCAGGTTGGCGGTGGAGACTCCCAGTTCCGCCAGCATGTCGAGTTCACCGAGCAGCACCTTCGGATCGATCACGGTACCGGATCCGATGATGCAGTCGGTGTCGTTGTAGAGAATGCCGGACGGGATCAGGTGCAGCTTGAAGGTCTGATCACCGACAACGACGGTATGACCGGCGTTGACACCACCTTGGTAGCGAACGACGACGTCTGCGGAGTTGCTCAGCAGATCGGTGATTTTGCCTTTTCCTTCGTCGCCCCACTGGGCGCCGATGACGACGACGTTAGCCAAGGGTCTATTCAGCGCAACGGCACAATCGCCGATTATCCCGTGATTGACCAACCGAAGTCAATCCCCATTCTGCCAATCGATAGGATCCGGAACCGCATCACCCCCGGATTGAGGCTTGGTGCCTGGTATCGGGGCGGACAGGCGGTTTCCGGGAGTCTCGGGCAGACTGGGCAAAAGAGGCAGCAACGATGGCGTTATTCGCAGATCTGCACCGGCACCTGGGGGGCTCCGTCGTACCCCGCATCCTCTGGCGCTTTCTGGAACGGGAGCAGGCCCCCCTAGGCGATCGCTTCGCCGACTACCCCAGCTTCGAGCAGTACTACACCGCCCGCCACGCCAGCCTGGAGGAGTACCTGGAGATCCACAAGCTGGTGGAGGGGGTGCAGACCACCGATCGGCTGCCCTACTTCATCGAACGACTGGTGCGGGGGGCCTACACCTTCGAGAATCTGGCCTACCTGGAGCTGCGCTACACCCCCTATCTGCGGACCGACCCGCGCCTGGGCGAGGAGCAGCGGATTGCCGCCATGCCCCGGGTGGTGGAGGCGATCCACCGGGCCAGCCAGCTGCCGGACTACCCGCTGCGGTTGCCGCAGATCATCTGCCTGCACACCAAGCTGCCGCCTCAGGTGAACGAGGCGATGCTGGAGCTGGCAATCGCTCACCAGCCCACCATCTGCGCCGTAGACGTGGCCGGCAGCGATCGGGCCTTCATGGAACGCATTCCCGAATTCATCCGCCTGTTCACCCGGGCCCGGGAAGCCGGACTGCACACCACCGGCCACCTCTACGAAACCCGCAGCGGCTGCAACCCTGACCTGCTGCCGCTGCTCGAGCGCATCGGTCACGGCATCCAGATCCCGCTCCACTACCCGGAACTCCTGCCCCAGCTGGCTCGGCGTGGTCAGTGCCTGGAGGTCTGCCCCACCACCTACCTGAAGACCGGCACCCTGGACCGGATCGAAGACCTGCGACCCGTGTTCGATCGCTGCTTCGAGGCCGGGGTGGACATCGCCATCTGCACCGACAACGCCGGACTGCACAACGTGCGGCTACCCGCCGAGTACGAGCAGTTGCTCACCGCCGACATCATCAACTTCGAGCAGTTGCAGGCCTGCCAGACCGCCGCCTTCCGCCACGCCTTCGCCTGGCCCCACCGGGAACGGCCGACCGAGGTGCTGCGCCACTGGCTGGAGCCCGTACCGACGGCCTGAAACGGCGAGGGTCGCCATCCAGACCGGATGGCGACCCTCGGGAGGCCGACTGTCGTCGCGGAACCTATGCGGCCGCGTCGCGCTTCAGCTGGATTTCCACGGTGCGGAATTCCTTCTCGAGGCGGGTCTTCAGCTTCTCGGGAATCGGACGGTTGGGGTAGGAGGCGTAGTGACCGGCCAAGCTGTTGAGGGCGGTCTGCATGGTGGTGAAGGACGCCAGCCCGGAGTAGCGGGAGTCACGGCGGTAACGGGAGGCGAAGTCATTGATCAGCGCCTTGGCCTGGGCCTGGGCGGCCGCCTTCTCCGAGGTCCCTTCCGGCAGGTCGATGGCCTGGCGCAGTCCCGCCACCACGGCCATGGTGTCTTCGCGGTAGTTGCCGGTCATGGTCGAGCCGCTCCCGCAGGCCGTCACGGACAGACCAATCACCGCCACCAGGACCAGGGCAAACAGGCGCGAAAGAAATCGCTTCATGGGTTTGCGTCCCTATCTCTCCAAAAGTCCTCCTGATCCTACCCCCCAAGTTCCGGGCTGCCCGAGGGAGCCGAAATCCTCGCCCCCGAGTTATCTTGAGACTTACTTGCAATAAAGTGCATCCATGCACCCCATCACCACCCCGCTCAGCTGCCCGCTGACCGAGCTCAGACCGGGCCAGTCCGGGACCATCCTGACCCTCGAATCTGATAGAAAACTGCAGCAGCGGCTGCAGGCCCTCGGACTCTGCCAGGGACAACCGGTACACCTGCTGCGGCAGGCCTGGCTGGCCGGTCCCCTGCATATCCGGGTGGGGATGACCGAGCTGATGCTGCGCCGTCGGGACGCTGCCCGCATCCGCATCCATATTCACGGACAGGCCGCGTGACCGGCCCCTGTCATACCGCCCCGACGGCGTCCGCCCGACCCGGTTCCGCCCGGATTGCTCTGCTGGGGATGCCCAACACCGGCAAGTCCACCTTCTTCAGCCGCTTCACCGGAACCCATGCCCACATCGGCAACTGGCCCGGCCTGACGGTGGATCTGCTGCAGGCGGAGCTGGACCTGGAGGGACGGGAGCTGACCGTCGTCGATCTGCCCGGCATCTACGACCTGCGGGGCTTCTCCGAAGACGAGGGGGTGGTCCGCCGTTTCCTCGAAAGCACTCCGGTGGACCGGGTGCTGGTGATTCTCAATGCCAGTCAGATCGATCGCCAGCTACGGCTGGCCCTGCAGGTGCAGGCCCTGGGGCTGCCTGCGCTGCTACTGCTGAACATGAGTGATGAGGCCCGCCGTTTCGGTGTGCGCATCCGCACTGAGGAGCTGTCCCGGGAACTGGGGATGCCGGTGCTGGAGATCAGCGCCAAGTACGGCGCCGGGATGGAGGCCGTCCGCCGGGCGATCGCCACGGCCCTGGACCAATCCGGAGGATCGGGCCCCTTGGGGGATCTGGGCGATCGCCTGCCCGAACCCGACGCTCTGAACCGGCGTCTGGCAACACTGCTCACCGCTGCGGTCCAGCTGCCGCCGCAGGCCGTTGACCCGCTCACCCGCCGCTGGGATCGGCTGCTGCTGCATCCACTACTGGGCCTGCCCCTGTTCTTCGGGGCGATGTTCCTGATGTTCCAGGGCATCTACGCCCTGGGTGTCCCGGCCCAGGATGCCCTCGGCAGCCTGCTCGACTGGATCGGCCAGACCCTGCTCACCCCGCTGCTCAGCGGTCTGCCCCCCTTCCTGAAAGGCCTGCTGATCGAGGGGCTCTACCAGGGCGTCGGCACCGTGGCCGCCTTTCTGCCGGTGATCTTCCTGTTCTTCCTGGCGATGGCCGTGGTCGAGGACAGCGGCTACCTCTCCCGGGCCGCCTTCCTGATGGATGCCCTGATGGAGCGGCTGGGCCTCGACGGGCGCTCCTTCGTGCTGTCGCTGATGGGCTTCGGCTGCAACGTCCCCGCCATTCTCGGCACCCGGGTGATGCGCTCCCGCGGACTGCGCCTGCTCTCGATGCTGGTGATTCCCTTCTCGCTCTGCTCGGCCCGCCTGAACGTCTTCCTGTTCATGAGTGCGGCCCTGTTCGCCCCCCGTCAGGCCGCGACAGTGCTCTTCAGCCTCTATCTGATGAGTTTTGCCGCAGCCATCCTCACCGCCGCCCTATTCAAGGGTCAGTTCACCAGTCAGGAACCCCTGGTGCTGGAACTACCGCCCTACCGCTTTCCCACGGTGCGCCAGATGCTCAACCGGGCCTGGTGCGAGGTGCGGCACTTCTGGATCTGGTCGCGCAAATTCATCATTCTGGGCGTCGTGGCGGTCTGGCTGATGAACCACCTGCCCCTGGGGGCCGCCCCCGCCAGTGCCGCGACCCTGTCCGGGATGCTCGGCCAGACCCTGCAACCGCTGCTGGCCCCGATCGGGATCAATCCCAAGCTGACGGTCGCCCTGGTGTTTGGCTTCATCGCCAAGGAAATCGTCCTCGGCGGTCTGGCGGTGATCTACGCCCAGGCCGATCCCATCAAGCTGGGCCAGAGCCTGGCCCAGGACATCAGCTGGACCCAGGCCTACAGCTTCATGCTGTTCACACTGCTCTACACCCCCTGCCTCTCCACCGTGGCAGTGATTCGCAGTGAGTCCCGCAACTGGAAGTTCACCACTTTTTCGGTGGGGTGGGCCCTGGTCCTCGCCTGGCTGACCAGCTTCGTCTTCTACCAGGGCAGTCGGCTACTGGGCTGGGGCTAGCCGCCCCGTAAGCGTTCAGGGGGTAAGGCTTAACGGCGTTTACCCGAGGGCTCAGGCGAGG
>CAWUMD010000183.1:0-4792 GCA_963923365.1 uncultured bacterium | reverse complement strand
GCCCACCGTTACCCCCAACCCCGCCTCGACTGGCTGGAGCACCTCACCAGCACCCGCCCCGAGGATGCACCCTGGCGAGTTGGCGGCATGGACAGCAGCGACGGGCTGGCGGATGCCGTCTGTCAGATCGCCGAGGCCAGCGGCTGCGGAGTGCAGCTGCGGCGATCGCAGCTACCCATCCCTCCCGGGCTGGCGGAAAGCGTTGGACTGGAGAAGGCCGAGCACTGGTGCCTCTACGGCGGCGAGGACTTCGAGCTGGTGCTGGCCCTGGAGCCCCGCTGGGCCGAGGCTCTGATCGCCGATGGTCAGGGAGTTCACATCGGCGAGGTAACCGAGTCAGGCTGCTGGCTGGATGCGCAGCCCCTGGCCCGCACCGCCGCCTTCAATCACTTCCGCCCGTACTCAGACTGAGGTCAGGGGGCTGCGTTCCCCGGACTGCACCCGCCAGAGGCTGGCGTAGAGGCCATCGCAGGCCAGCAGGTCCTCGTGGTGCCCAGACTCGACAATCCGGCCCTGGTCCATCACATAGATGCAGTCGGCATTGCGAATTGTGCTCAGACGGTGGGCGATCGCAATCGTGGTGCGGTGGGCCGTGATCTGCTCCAGGGAGCGCTGGATCGCCGCTTCGGTCTCGTTGTCCACCGCCGAGGTCGCCTCGTCGAGGATCAGAATCGGCGGGTCCTTGAGAATGGCCCGGGCGATCGCCAGCCGCTGCCGCTGGCCCCCGGACAGCTTCTGGCCCCGTTCACCGACAATCGTGTCGTAGCCCTGGGGCAGCAGCCGGACGAACTCCTCGGCTTCCGCCAGCCGAGCCGCCGCTTCGATCTCAGCCCGGCTGGCCCCGAAGCTGCCGTAGGCGATGTTCTCGGCCACCGTGCCATGGAACAGGAACACATCCTGGCTGACGAGGCCGATGGCCCGGCGCAGGTCCCGCAGCTCCAGCTCCCGGATGTCGGTGCCATCGAGCAGAATCCGTCCCTGCTGGGGCTCATAGAAGCGCAGCAGCAGCTTCACCAGGGTGCTCTTGCCGGAGCCGGTGGCCCCCACAACCCCGATGGTCCGTCCCGCCGGAATCGTCAGATCCAGCTGCTGCAGAATCGGCGATCGCTGGGGATAGGCGAAGTCCACCTGCTCGAACTGCACCGTGCCGCGCACCTCACCCCGGGCGAGGCGCCGCTGACCGGTGGGAATCGCCACCGGTGTCGCCAGCAGATCCAGCACCCGCCGGGTGGAGGCCATGGCCCGCTGATACTCGTCCAGGGTGCGCCCGAGGGTGGTCAGGGGCCAGAGCAGCCGCTGGGTGATGAACACCAGAAAACTGTAGGTACCGATGGCGATCTGGCCCGCCAGAGCCTGCTCACCCCCGACGTAGAGAATCGCCACGAAGGCGAACAGAACAGCGAAGCGGATCAGAGGCACGAAGGCGGAACTGAGGGCGATCGCCCTCCCGTTGGCACGGCGGTAGGCATCGCTCTCCTCGGCCACCCGTTGCCGCTCGAACGCCTCGGCGGCAAAGCTCTTGATCGTCGCCATGCCGGTGAGGTTGTTGGCCAGCCGGGCATTCACCAGGCCCGCCTGCTCCCGCACAGTGGCATACCGGGGGGCCAGCCGATGCTGGAAGCGCAGCGAGCCCCAGAGAATCACCGGCATCGGCAGCATCGCCAGACCGGCCACCGCCGGAGACAGCCAGGCCATGGTGCCGCCGATCACCAGCACCGTGGTCGCCACCTGCAGCACCTCGTTGGCGCCGTGGTCCAGGAAACGCTCCAGCTGGTTGATGTCGTCGTTGAGCACCGACAGCAGCTGGCCCGTGCTGCGCTCCTCGAAGAAGCCCAACTCCAGTTCCTGTAGATGACCGTAGGCCTCCAGACGCAGATCGTGCTGCACCTGCTGGGCCAGATTCCGCCAGAGCACCCCGTAGAGGTACTCGAACAGCGACTCCAAACTCCAGATCAGAAAGGAGAGCAACACCAGCACCTGCAGCTGCTGCACCGCCGAGCTCAGCCCGAAGCCCGCCAGCCAGGAGTCCTGGCGGCGCACCACCACATCCACCGCCATGCCGATCAGCACCGGCGGCGCCAGGTCGAAGATCTTGTTGAGGATGGAGCAGGCGATCGCCGCCGCAATTCGGGGGCGGTAGCGCCGCTCATGGCGATAGAGCCGGATCAGCGGGTGCGGCGACCGGGCCATGGTCTAGCCCACCGTCGCCAGGGAGGCGAGGGGATCGGGGATGGAAGCGCTGGGCGCTTCGAATTCACCCAGGAGCACGAACTCCATCCGTAGCTTCAGGAAGGTCTGGAACGTCTTGTTGGTGGTCACCACCGCCGCCGCGGGCTGGGGCACCTTGGCCTTGGCCGCCGCCAGCTCAGGGGCGTCCAGGAAAGCGGGCTGGCGCACCAGCCAGAAGTCGATCTCCAGACCCTTGTCCTGGTAGTGGCGGAGCCGCTCCCGCAGCACCTCGTCCAGGGGCTCCTCCTCGCAGAAGAACTTCTCGCTACCCGCCACAAAGTAATAGGTCGTCATCGCTCGATCGCTCCGTACTGCTCTCAGATTATCGGTCTACAACCCTATAGTTGGCCGTGCATGGCCAGCTTCATTTCCCGTACCGCCCGCTCCATGCCAACCAGCACCGCCCGGCTGATGATCGAGTGGCCGATGTTCAGCTCCTCCATCCCGGGCAGCAGGGCCACCGGCCGCACATTCCAGTAGGTGAGGCCATGCCCGGCATTGACCCGCAGCCCGGCGGCGATCGCCCGCTCACAACCCCGGCGCAGAATCTCCAGCTGCTCGGCCACGGCCGCCTCCCCGGTCGCCTCGGCGTAGGGGCCGGTGTGCAGTTCGATGAACTTTGCACCGCTGGTGGCGGAGGCCTCGATCTGAGCCGGGTCCGCATCGATGAACAGACTGACGGGAATCCCCGCCGACTGGAGGCTGCCGACCACCTCGTTCATCCGCGCCTGCTGACCGGCCACGTCCAGACCGCCCTCGGTGGTGACCTCCTCGCGCCGTTCCGGCACCAGCGTGACGTAGTCCGGCTTGACGTCGAGGGCGATCGCAATCATCTCGTCAGTCGCCGCCATCTCCAGATTCAGGTGGGTACGCACGGTCTGGCGCAGCAGCCGGATATCCCGGTCCTGCATATGGCGACGGTCCTCCCGCAGGTGAGCGGTGATACCGTCGGCCCCGGCCAGTTCCACCAGCACCGCTGCGGCAATCGGGTCGGGCTCCACCGTCCGCCGGGCCTGACGGATCGTCGCCACATGATCGATGTTGACCCCGAGCGTAAGCACTGGCGCTGCCCTCCACGGCATAGCTGAAGCCCCGATCTTAGGCCGGGAGCGACCGCTGCCGAAACTGTCCGCCCGGACCGAACGCCAGCAGGGAAGCTTCGTAGCATAGGCCCATCTGCTGTTCTATCCACCCTTCTATGGTTGCCCCCCACCCCAATCCGGACTCCAAACGGGGGAGCAACCCACAGGCCAGCCACTGCCTGCCGACCTTGACCTCCCAGCAGTCCCGGATTTCCCCCTGGCTGATGCCCCTGGCCTACCGGCTCGGTCAGCGACTGATCCTGCCCCTGGTCTTCAGAGAGATCGATATCCAGGGCATCGAGCACCTGCCCCGCCGCGGCCCAGTGCTGCTGGCACCCACTCACCGCTCCCGCTGGGATGCTCTGATCATCCCGCGCAGCGCCGGGCGTCCGACCACCGGTCGGGACATCCGCTTCATGGTCTCTGCCAATGAAATGCGCGGGCTCCAGGGATGGGTCATCTGGCGCTGCGGTGGTTTCCCCGTCAACACCGATCAACCGGGTGTGGCCAGTGTCCGCTACGGCGTGGATCTGCTGGCCAGCGGCGAGATGCTGGTGGTCTTCCCCGAAGGTGGCATCTTCCGCGATCAGCAGGTGCATCCGCTCAAGGTCGGTCCCGCCTGGATGGCGGTCCAGGCCGCAGCTCAAGGCGATGAACCGGTACAGGTCGTGCCGATTGGTCTGGCCTACAGCCAGCCCTATCCCCATTGCGGCAGCCGCGTCGCCGTACGCATCGGAACGCCCCTGAGCACCGCTGACCTTGCCCTCGGTCCCGAGAAACAGCGGGCCCGCGACCTCTCCCAGCAGTTACGCCAGCGGATGGAGGAGCTGCATCAACAGGCCCTGCGCTCGGTCGGCCGCCTCACCCCCGGCGGTGCTCCCGGGGCCGTCACCGGATTGGGGTAGACTGCTGACACCGCGCCGCCGGATCCAACTTTCTGTCGTTACTTCTGCGAAGCTCATGCGCTCTAACCTGCTTTCTGCCCTGCTGCTGGCAGCCCTGACGACGGCAGCCCCGGCGATCGCCCAGACGACGGCCAAGCCCAAGGCCAAGCCGGTTCCGACCATCTCGGTCGACAAGGTGGCCACCGACACCGGCCTCACCCTCGAAACCGCCGCCCAACTGGTTGAGGAAGCCAAGCAGGCCGTCAACGTCCAGAATTACGAGCTGGCCGAGCAGAAATTCCTGGCCGCCAAAAAGGCCTACGAACTGCTGGTGCAGTTCCACTCCGACCTGTCCGGCGCCTTCAGCGGCATCGACCTGAAGATCTCCGGCGACCAGCGCAAGAAGGTGGTGGAAGCCGCCCAGGCCCGGGATAACGCCAAGTTCCGCCTTGGCCTGGTCTACCGCGCCCTCAACCAGCCCTCCGTCGCCCTGCCCCTGTTTGTGCAGGTGGTGCAGTCCCAGAACCCGACCACGGAACTCGGTCAGGCTGCTTATGCCCAACTGGTGGAGCTGGGCTTCGCCAGCACCCCCTATCC
>CAWUMD010000182.1:0-4806 GCA_963923365.1 uncultured bacterium | reverse complement strand
GCCGGGAAGGGGAGACCGGGATCGCTGCGGCGACGTTCCGCCAGTTCGGCCCAGAGCTGCTCGTACTGGCCGAAGACCACCGCCCAGTCGAACTGCGCCCGGGCCCGCTCCCGCGCGGCGGCCCCCAGGCGCTGGCGCAGGGCGGGGTCCGTCAGCAGTTGCGTCAGGCGAACGGTCAGGGCCTCCGGATCGACCACCACCGTCTGGCTGAGTAGACCGATGAACAGGTCGTAGCTGAGTAGACCCAGATCATGGGCCATGGCCCAGTCCGGTGCCGACTCCGGTGCCAGGGCCCGGCAGGGAATGCGGAAGCCATCCACGCCATCCCGGACCGTGTCGCGGTAGCCGTCCCAGTCGCTGACCAGGCAGGGCAGACCGGCGGCCATCGCCTCCACCACCGAAAGACCGAAGGTTTCCTGGAGATTGTCCGACAGGGAGCAGAACAGATCCGCCGCTGCCAGGGCCTGGCGCTTCTCGACCTCGCTGGCCGGGCGATCGCCCCCCAGCACCCGGAAGCGCACCCGGGGAAACAGGCGCTGCAGTTCGGCCAGGGCCTGCCCGGTTTCCGCACTCGAGTATTCGCCGCATTCCAGCAGGGTGATCGGTAGTCCCTGTTCGGCAACCTGCTCCAGGGCCTGATACATCGGTAGGGGATTGGCTTTGCCGTGCAGACTGAGGCGGCCGACGAACAGCACCACGGGCTCCGTGGCGGTTAACCCCAGCGCCTGGCGGGCTGCTACCCGCTCCGCCGGGGAGCAGTCGAAATCCCGGCAGTGGACCCCCAGGGGAATCAGAGGCAGTTGCGGCGTTTCGAACCGCTGGGCGCCGCAGCGGGCGGCCAGATACTCCTGCTGGGCTTCGATCATCCGCCGCACCACATCCCGCCCGGCCCGGCTGGTGCAGATCAGCGCGTCCCAGCTGTGCAGCGGGTCCAGCACCAGCCGGGCCAGCATATCCATGGCGCCCGTGGAGCAGAGGGTGTGGATGACGCCGCTCAGGCTGTAGTGGCGCCCACCTACCCGCTCCCGGGCATAGGCCCAGCGGCCGATGCCGGGATCCGGAATGTGCAGGGTGCCTGCTGCGCCCAGCAGGTCCGGTCGCAGCATCGAGATCCACTGCAGGGTTGCTGGGGCCCCTGCCTGGGCCAGCTGGTCCGCCATCTGCTGGGCCTG
Organism: uncultured bacterium; assembly: GCA_963923365.1. GTDB lineage: Bacteria > Cyanobacteriota > Cyanobacteriia > Synechococcales > Synechococcaceae > CAWUMD01. The sequence continues at coordinate 3,634 of CAWUMD010000182.1, read as the reverse complement.
GGTCGGGTCGGGGCAGAAGACCCGCACCGGTTCCGGCTGCTGGCGCAGGCGATCGGCCAGAGCCCGCAGGAACTCCCGGCCGGCGATGCGGCGGCCCATCAGCCGGAACCCGTCCACCTGGAACCCGTCGGGACTGTAGAGAAAGGCGGGAAGAGACATGCCGCAGGGCGAACGGGTCAGTTTTACAGCCTACCGGCCCGCGACCTAGGATGATCCAGGTTCTCTCCCCCAGTACCCTCTCCATGTCGACCGAGCTCAATCAGCAGGCTGCTGCGGCACTGGCGGCCCTGGAGGGAGGAGACCCGGTCCGGGCCGCCCGGCTGTTCGAGGCGCTGCTGCCCTGGGTGGCCGACCACCCGGAGCTGGCCTACAACCTCGGCAACTGCCGGCAGCAGCTGGGAGAGCCGGCGCTGGCGCTGGCGGCCTACGACCTTGCCCTCAATCAGCGCCCGGATTATCTCAAGGCTCTCTTCAACCGGGGCAACAGCCTGCGGGATCTGGAGCGTCTGCCCGAGGCCCTCGCCTGCTTCCGGCAGGTGCTGTGCCGGGATCCGGCTCTGGCTCTGGCCTACAACAATCTGGGTAGTGTCCTCACCGAGCAGGGGCGGGATGGCGCGGCGGAGCGGGCCTTCCGGCTGGCCCTCGGCCTGGAGGACTGCGGTGACTACCGCTTCAATCTGGCCCACAGTCTGCTGCGCCAGGGGTGTTGGGCCGAAGGCTGGCACCACTACGAGGGCCGCTGGTGGATGAGCCGGCCCCTGACCGCGCCACCCCTGGGTTCCCTGCCCCGCTGGCCGGGTGATAGCCTGGCTGGCCGCTCCCTGTTGGTCTGGGCCGAGCAGGGCCTGGGGGATACTCTGCAGTTCTGCCGCTACCTGCGCTGGCTGCCCCGGCCCCGGGGCCCGGTCTGGCTGCGGGTGCCCGCCGGTCTGGTCAGCCTCTGCCGCCAGCTGGACCCCGAACTGCGGGTGATCGCTGACAGCGATCCCCTGCCTGCCTCGTTGGACTGCCACATCCCCCTGCTGTCGCTGCCGGGGCTGCTGGAGCCCGAGGGGGTGCCACGGCCCCTGGCCGGGCCCTATCTGCGGGCCGAACCGTGTGCGCTACCGCCCGGCAGACCCGGTCTGCGCATCGGTCTGGTCTGGGGAACCGGGCGCCGCACGGAACCCGGGCTCTGGCAGATCTACCGCCGTAAGTCCCTGCCCCTGGCGGAGTTGCTGCCTGCGGTGGCCGGGCTCCCGGGGCAGCTCTACAGTCTGCAGTTGGGGGAGGACCGGCAGCAGCTGCAGGATCTACCGCCCGGCCAGGTGATCGATCTGGCTCCCCAGCTGACGGACTTCGCTGCCACGGCGGCGGCCATGGCTGCCCTGGATGGGATCGTCTCGGTCGACACGGCCGCCTGCCACCTGGCAGCAGCCCTGGGCAAACCGACCTTCACCCTGCTCTGCTTTGCCGCCGACTGGCGCTGGCAGGCGGCGGGAGAGGAGACCCTCTGGTATCCGACCATGCGGCTGCTGCGCCAGCGCCAGCCCGGCGACTGGGCCTCGGCCCTGGCAGATCTGCCGCGTCATCTGGTCACTCTGCCCCCTGCTTCACTGGTCTGAGGCCTGCCATGCGCTTTCTGTTTGTTCACAGCAACTACCCTGCCCAGTTCCGCCACATCATCCGGCGCCTGGCGGCCGATCCCCGCCATCAGGTGCGCTTCATCAGCCAGCACGTCGAGTGGCATGCCGAGCCGATCCCCGGGGTGGAGCGGTTCACCTATCACCTCGGTCGCCCGGCCCATCAGCAGGGGCATCCCTACCTGGAACGGCTGGAGTCGGCGGTGCTGCACGGCCAGGCGGTGGCCCGGGTGGCTGAGGGCCTGAAGCGGCAGGGCTGGGTCCCCGACCTGATGGTGGGGCATTCCGGCTTCGGCGCGACCCTGTACCTGAAAGATGTCTATCCCCAGGTGCCCTTTGTCGGCTATTTCGAGTGGTACTACAACAGCCACGGTTCCGACGTCGAGTTCATCCGCCCCCAGGGCGTGCCGCTGCAGACGGCGATGCAGACCCGCAGCTTCAACGCCACGACGCTGATGGATCTGGCGGTGGCCCAGGCAGGGCTGACACCCACCCGCTGGCAGTGGCAGCAGTTCCCGGAGCTGTTCCGCCCGCAGCTGACGGTGATTCACGATGGCATCGACAGTGGCTATTTCGCCCCGGCGCCCCAGCGGCCCCGGGCGATCCCCGGCCTCAATCTCGATCTGGCGGCGATGCCGGAGATCGTCACCTATGCCACCCGCGGTATGGAACCCTACCGGGGCTTTCCCCAGTTTATGGCGGCTCTGTCCATCCTGCAGCAGCAGCGGCCGCAGCTGCAGGCGATCATCGTCGGGGCCGATCAGGTCTTCTACGGTAATCCCCGGCCGGATGGGCGCAGCTGGCGCCAGGCCTGCCTGCAGGACTATCCCCTGGACCCAGCCCGCATCCATTTCACCGGTCCCCTCTCCTACCCGGCCTACCGCACGGTGCTCCAGGCCAGCGACTGCCACTGCTACCTCACCTATCCCTTTGTCCTCTCCTGGTCGCTGCTGGAGGCGATGAGCTGCGGCTGCGCCATCGTTGCCTCCGCCACGGCTCCGGTGCAGGAACTGATCGAAGATGGTGTTCAGGGACGCCTGGTGGACTTCTACTCCCCCGATGCCCTGGCGGGGATGGTGGGTCACCTTCTGGATCACCCGGACCGCCGTCAGCAGCTCGGCCGTCAGGCCCGGGCCCGCATCCAGGCCGAGTACGAACAGGAGCCCCTGCTGGTCCAGCAGCTGAACTGGCTGAAAAACCAGACATGAACTTGACGGATGAGGGGGTAGGGGCTAAAGATGGACTGGGTTTTTATAAGTCCCACCTTTCCGTATGACCCAACCTTCCAGTTCGCTGGGGCGTTCCTGCGACGGTCTGCTCAGCCATTTGGTGTGAGGAGGTTGATTCAGGTGTACGGGCTTCAATCTGCAGATTAAGTTACGAAGGAGTTTCAACCTCAATGGCAACGACCGTCCTCGGAACGAACGGGCCTGACTTACTGGCCGGCGGGACAGGTGATACCGTCTTGGGCCTGGCAGGTAACGATACGCTGAACATCATCGGCTCCTCCAGCGTCCTGGGTCAGGACGATGCCGATACGATCAATATTCTCGGCGCTGGCTCCGCCTCCACCATCTCCGGTGGCAACGGTGCCGACTTCATCTCCATCAGTGGTGCTCTGACCGCCAGCCAGATTTTCGGTGGCATCAATGGTGCTTCTGTTTCTGATGGTGCGGACACCATCCAGATCGGCGCCAACCTCACCAGCACCCTGGTCAACGGCAACGAGTCTGGTGACACCATCACCGTCAATAGTGGTGTTTCCGTCTCCACCTCCACGATTCGGGGTGGTTCCGGTGATGACTCCATTTCGGTCATCGGTGCGATTACCGGCGGCCTGTTCGCCGGCGACCTGGGCGCGGATACCCTGAACTTTGGCAGCTCGGTCATCGGTGCCAGCATCTACGGTGGCAACCTCGATGACCTGGCGAACACCAACGATGGCAATGACCTGATCTCGATCGCCGGCGCTGTCTCCGGTTCGCTGATCAATGGTCTGGCCGGTGCTGATT
>CAWUMD010000181.1:0-4812 GCA_963923365.1 uncultured bacterium | reverse complement strand
TCACTGCTACCGAAGCGGAGCTGCAGGGGTCGCAGGTACGCAGTCTGCTGCTGGGGCTGGCGCGTCAGAAGGAATCGCTGTTCGAGCAGCTGGTGGGGCTCTGGTGCCGCTACACCGGCGAGGCCGCTGGTGCCTCCCTGCGGGTGGATCCCAACCTGCTCGAAGCCCGCCCGCCGGCGGAAGCGATCGCCCAGTACATCAGCCTCTATCAGGCTGGTCTGCTGTCGCGGCGGTCCACCCTCGATGCCTTGCGCCGGGTCGGCTGGCTGAGCCGCGACTTCGACATCGACGCGGAGCTAAAACGGTCTGATGGTATACCGGTGTCCAATTTTAAGTAAGTTTTCTGATTCTTTTTCATAGACGGGATACAGAGTCGGTTCTACTCTGAGGGAAGAGAAATCTGTTTCCGTCTCAGGTTACGGTTGTTATGTGGCGTCTACGGGTCAAGTTTGGCGATCGCCTGCTTTTGGTGGTTCCGTCTGTGCGGGAAGCAGAAATGTTCTTCCATCGTCGGTTGGCTCTGCAGCGAGAGCACGACGTGAAGCACTTGGAGTGCTGGATTTACTCCAGTTCAGGTCAAGTGGAACGGGGCTTCACTGCCGACTTTGATGAAACAGGAAACCTGTTTGACGGTATCACTGATGCTGATCCAGAGACCGCAGCCTGAACCGTGATAGGCTCGCGTGTCGACAAGTCGCAAAGGCTGACAGGGGTTCTCCTAGTTGATAGAATTGAGAACTTGATTTTCTGTCAAATCACTGTGGCTGACCCATTGACGGGCAAAGAACTTCTGGAACGGGTGAAGGAACTGGGGAACCTTTCCAAGACGGATCTGGTGCGTTCCTGTGGCTACTCGACCCTGGCGAAGAATGGAAAGGAGCGGACCAACTTCACGGCGTTCTATGAAGAGCTGCTCAAAGCCAAAGGTCTGACCTTTGGTGAGGAACGTCCATCCAAGGGCCGTCAGGCCTCCTATCGGGCCAAGATCCAGGGTAACGGCAACCTACTGATTGGGGCGGCTTACACCAGCAAGCTGGATCTGGAGCCGGGTACCGAGTTTGAGATCAAACTGGGTCGTAAGAAGATCACCCTGATTCCGGTGGGACAGTCCGACGAGGACGATGGGGAAGAATAGCCCTGGTTAGTGGTTTGTTGTGAATATTGAGGCACCCGGAATTCCGGGTGCCTTTTTTGGATTTCAGCTGGCCAGATAGGCTGCCAGCTCCGGCTGGGCTGCCTTGAGAATCTGTCGGGCCTGGCGCTCAATCTGCCGGATCCGTTCCCGGCTGAGGCTGCAGTGCTTGGCGATCTCGTTCAGGGTTCTGGCTTCCCCGTCATCCAGTCCGTAGCGCAGGGTGAGCACCTGCCGCTGAATGGGCGTGAGCAGTTGCAGTAGTTCAGCGATGTGCTGGCGGAGGCTGGAGTGCTCGGTCAGGTCCTCGGGTCGGTTCCCTTTATCTTCGAGCAGGTCTCCCAGGGTCCCGTCCTGGTTATTGCCGACCTGCATCTCCAGGGAGGTGGTTGTTCGGGCGTGTGAGAGCAGAGTTCGGAGCTGATTGGGCTCCATCTCGAGGGCGGATGCCAACTCGTTCAGAGAGGGTTCCCGGCCCAGCTGTGCGGCCAGTTGCCGCCTGGTCCCGTAGAGCCGGCTAAGCCTCTCGTTGACGTGCACTGGCAGTCGGATCAGGCGGCTCTGGTCGGCGATCGCCCGGGTGATGCCCTGTCGGATCCACCAGGTGGCATAGGTGGAGAACTTGAAGCCCTTGCCGGGGTCGAACTTCTCGGCGGCCCGGTTGAGGCCGATGGAGCCTTCCTGGATCAGGTCCTGGAACTCGATGCCCTTGTTGAGGTACTTCTTGGCGATGCTGACCACGAGGCGCAGATTGGCCTCGAGCATCTTCCGTTTGGCCCGTTCTCCAGCGGTGACCAGGGCCTGGAGCGCATCGACCGTCAGTTCCGCATCCGCTGCCCAGTCTTCGAGGGTCGCGGGTCGTCCCAGGTGTTCCTCCAGGGCGTGGCGCTGTGCCAGGAGAGCCATCATTGGCTGTACCTGTCGCCCCAGTTCAATCTCCTGGTCCGCCGTCAGCAGCGGGTAGCGGGTGATCTCCTTGAGGTAGCGGCCGATGGAATCGAGGGTCATAGGCAAGTGTGCGGGTTCAATGTCACGGGACGTTGCTCGACATCCTACGGACCCGGCCGGGGTTTGTGCGGTCAACTGAAACAGAACTTTCCGTACCTGGGGCCGGCGGCATCTTCAGGTGACGAATCGGGTGCCGCAATGGACTCCCAGACCTTGAGCGTGGTGGCGATCGCCCTGTTTGCTGCCAGCGAAATTCTCGGCCTCAACCCGCGCTGGCGGGATAACAGCGTCCTGCAGCTGGTGCTGCGGCTGGCCCGCAACGCCCTGCGCGACAGCCTGCCCACCGACAGCCGCTACCGGGACCGTTAGGGAGGACCCCCACCATGCAGATCACCGCCCAACGGGATACCTGGCTCAAGAAGCACCCTATCCCCGCCGAAGCCCTGGCCCCGGAGTTCAAGGTGTTCGTGCCCATCGGCAAGACCTATGGTCTCGCCAGCACGGGCGCTGCCCAGCAGGGCCACCTGCAGGTCACCCTGGCGTCGGGGTCCGGCGACTGGTGGATCTTCCGCGACCACTGGCAGATAGATGTCCCTGCTGATGGCCCTGGCCTCGATGGCCGTCTCTATGACGACCGCGGTCTGTCCCTGGTGGCCGAGTTCGAGGGTTTCCGGGAGCAGGCCTACCAGGACTGCGTCGGCATCTGGACCGTCGGCTACGGCGAAACGGAACTCGATGGCCGGCCTGTACGGGAGGGCGATCGCCTCTCCCATGGTGACGCTGAGGTGCGGCTGTACCAGCGCCTCGACCAGTACGCGGCCGGGGTGCGCAAGTTGCTCCAAGTGCCGATCACCAAAGGTATGGGCGACGCCCTGGTCTCCTTCACCTACAACCTCGGCGTCGGAGCGCTCACTGACTCGACCCTGCTGCGCTACCTCAACGAGGGCAACTACATCGCCGCCGCCCAGGAGTTCCCCCGCTGGAACAAGGCTGGTGGACAGGTCTGGAGTGGCCTTACCCGGCGGCGGGAATCGGAGCGGCAGCTGTTCCTCAGTGATGGAGTGCCCGGCCACAACCCGGACGCACCGGATGACCACCACAACTTCGCCGCCCCGGTCTTCAAGGGCTGCCACTTCAACTGGGGGGAGGTGTTCCAGTGGGATGAATCGCGTCTCACCGATGACCCGCTGATCCTGCACCGGATTGCCAAGCTGGCGGATGTTCTGGAGGAGATCCGCAAGGACTACGGCAAGCCGCTGGGCATCACCAGCTGGTACCGGGACCCGGCGACGAATGCCCGCCTCAGCGGTGCGGCTACCCACTCCCGCCATCTGCTGGGGGACGCCGCCGACTGCTACCCGGTCGGTGGTGATGTCGAGGACTTCCAGCGGTGGGTACAGCAGCCCGGTCGCTGGACGGGCGGCATTGGTCGCGGTGCGGCTCGCGGATTTGTCCACCTCGATCTGGGGCCTGCCCGGGTGTGGGACTACTGAGTGTCAGAGGGGAGTCCCGCCATGAACTGGAGCCCGCCGTCCCGACGGAAGCCCATGGCGGCGTAGACCGGAGCGCCCTGGGGAGTCGCCTGGAGCAGCGTGATGCGGGCCCCGCGGGCGGCCCCTGAGGCAAGTGCTGCCGCTATGACGGCCCGCCCCAGGCCGCGTCGTTGCCACTCCGGTCGGGTGCCGACCCAGAAAATGCCGCCGACACCATCCAGCACCAGAGACGTGGCGATCGCCAGCACCTGGTCTTCGAGCACCACTCCGAAGGTGAGGGGCGCGTTCGCTTCGGTGCGCCCCAGGTGATTGCGGGCCGCCAGCTGTCCCATCTCCAGGGGAGTCTCGTAGGCAAGCTGGGTGCACTCAGCGTAGGACTCGGCCCAGCGCTGGTCGAGCAGAAGCAGTCGGGCACCGGGAACCGCCTGTTCCACCCGTTGCCCGGGATTGGGCGTCGCGGCGAGCAGGGCTCCGGTCGGAGCGGACATCAGCTGCGCACTGCCGAAGGGCTGATACCCCAGGCTCTGGAGTTCCGCCTGCAGGGCTTGGGGGTTCTGGTCCGGCCAGAGGAGCCAGCAGCAGGGCATCCTGCGAGTGCGATAGCGGGCGTCGATCTGGGTAAGGCGCTCGCGGGTCCAGTCCTGACCTGGGGAAAGGACCGTGTTGCCGAAGGGGTGCGGGAACGGACTTTCGAACCAGGCTGCATCTGCCTCCGTATGCCAGTAGGACTCTCCCCGGGCCAGCTCCTCGAAGGACCGTGCCATCAGATTGCGCGAGGCGGTGAACCCCGGTCTGGAGGGTGATGTTGGCATGGTTCACTCCCGGAAGGCTGCCTTCAGCATGCCGCCTTGACGATTGGCCTCCAAGTGAGCAGGGATTGAAAAATGGAACTCCTGCCATGGCGATCGCCGAACAGCTGCCGCTGCTGCCGGGGCTGACCCCCGGTGCGGAACACCCCGTCACCCTTCCCCCTCGTTCCAGCCGTCGCTGCCGCGGCATCATCCGCGAAATCCCGCGGCAGCTCTCCGCCCTGCCCGAGCTGGTGGCGGACCGGGAACCGCACATCCCCCTGCTGCAGCAACCGGTCAGTCCTGAGCAGCGCCGCCGTGAGGAACGACTGGTCCGCCAGCACAAACCCCTGGTGCTCAAACTGCTCAAGGATGAAGGCTGGCGGTTCCGCTACTGCGATCGCGATGACCTGATTTCCATGGGTCTGATCGGCCTCTGGAAAGCGGCCCG
>CAWUMD010000180.1:0-4813 GCA_963923365.1 uncultured bacterium | reverse complement strand
GGATCAGTGCCCGGGGGTTGCGGCACTGCTGGGGAATGGACTCGAGAATCGGCAGCGAGAAGGCCGCCGTCTTACCGGTACCCGTGCGGGCCTGGGCAACCAGGTCACGACCGGACAGCAGGGCGGGGATCGCTTCCTCCTGAACCGGCGTGGGGGCAACAAAACCCAGGCTCTCCAGTTGGGCAACAAGGGGTTGGGAGAGACCCAGGGAATGGAAGGATTGGGGCATGCGTGCTCGTGGATGATGCGGACGCGAGGCGTCAGCGGGACGGAGCGGCGGCCTGGGCGAACAGATCCGACGCGGATGCAACCTCCCCATGGAGGTCGTAGATATCGGCGTCGGTGATGCGCACCGGCACAAGAGCTCCCAGGGGAGCCTCGCCACGCACGTAAACGACACCGTCAACTTCGGGCGCGAAGCGGGCGGAACGTCCGACCTTCAGGCCCGTTCCCGGGTGCTCCTGTTCGATCAGTACATCCACAACCCTGCCGATTTCAGCCCGGTTGCGCCGTTCGGCGATGGCCTGCTGCGCCGCCATGAGGGCGTCGCGGCGGGCTTCCATCACCGGTTCCGGCAACTGGTTCGGCAAATCGAAGGCGGCAGTGCCTTCCTCCGCCGAGAAGGTGAAAACGCCGACATGATCGAATTCGTGGCGTTCGACGAAGCTCAGCAGGTGCTGAAACTGTTCGTCCGTCTCGCCCGGGAAGCCGACGATGAAGGTCGTGCGCAGCACGGCTTCGGGAATCTGCTCTTTCAGGCGTTCGATGATCCGATCGTTGACGTCGCCCTGCCAGGGTCGATTCATCGCCCGCAGCACCTCCGGATGGGAGTGCTGGAGCGGCAGATCGAGATAGGGCAGGATGTTCGGAGTCTCGCGCATGGCGGAGATCACCTCCGGTGTCAGTCCCGTCGGGTAGGCGTAGTGGATGCGGATCCACGGTACGTCCACCTCACCCAGAGCCCGCAGCAGTTCCGCCAGTTTCGGCTTGCCATAGAGGTCAAGACCGTAGTTGGTCGTGATCTGGGAGATCAGGATGATCTCCTGGACGCCCTCCGCCGCCAGCTGTTGGGCTTCGGCGACGATGGACTCGATGCTGCGACTGCGCTGATTGCCGCGCAGATGCGGAATGATGCAGAAGGCGCAACGGTAGTCGCAACCTTCGGCAACCCGCAGGTAAGCCACCGATTCGGTGGTGGTGCGGTAACGGGGCAGGCTTTCGTCGGCAATGAAGGTCGGGTTATCGGAGATGGCGCTGACGCGCTCGCCCCCTTCTACCCGCTGCAGTACATCGACGATGTTCTGGTAATCACCCGTGCCGACCAGCGCCACCGCTTCGGGCAGTTCTTCAAGTAACTGCTCACGGAAGTGCTGGGCCATGCAACCCGCGATCACCACCTTCTTGCCGCTCTCCGCCAGCTCCACCAGGGTCCGCACCGACTCTTCGCGGGCGGCCTGGATGAAGCTGCAGGTGTTGACAACGACGAAGTCGGCTAGCTCTTCGTTGTTATCAATGCCGTAACCTGCCTGAGCCAGCAGACCAATCATGTGCTCGGTATCGATGCGGTTCTTCTCGCAACCGAGATGCGAGAAGGCGATAGTCGGCTTGGTGGTCATTGGCAAAGGCTTGACAGCGAGCCAGCCCGGAGAGCGGCTGACACAATTCTTTACTGATCGTAGCTCACCGAGAGCCGGGTGGGGCGGCCCGGGCCGAAGTCGCCGGTATGATCAGGGGACTCTGGCCCTCAGCCCCTGCCACCGCGTGGATCTGCAAGCTCTTTTCGGTACTCCGAATCCGGTCATCGGCGTCGTGCATCTGCAGCCGCTGCCTGCTTCTGCCCGCTGGGGCGGGAATCTGCGGGCCGTACTGGAGCGTGCCGAGCAGGAAGCCACTGCCCTGGCCGCCGGGGGCGTGAACGGCATCGTGGTCGAGAACTTCTTCGACGCCCCGTTCCCCAAGAATCAGGTGGATCCGGCGGTGGTCAGCGCCATGACCCTGGCGGTGAAGCAGGTGCAGCACCTGGTGACCTTGCCGGTGGGCGTGAACGTGCTGCGTAACGACGGTCGCAGTGCCCTGGCGATCGCCAGCTGCACCGGCGCCCAGTTCGTGCGGGTGAACGTGCTCAGCGGCGTCATGGCCACGGACCAGGGGCTGATCGAGGGCTGTGCCCACGAGCTGCTACGCTACCGGCGGGAACTGGGCAGCGACGTGAAGATCTTTGCCGACGTGCTGGTCAAACACGCCCATCCCCTCAGCACCCCCAATCTGACGGTGGCGGTGCAGGATGCAATCGAACGCGGGCTGGCGGATGCGGTGATTCTCTCCGGCTGGAGTACCGGCAGCCCACCCCTGCGCGACGATCTGGAACTGGCCCGGGCCGCCGCCGGGGCAACACCGATTCTGATCGGCAGCGGCGCCGACTGGGACAACATCGGCGACCTGCTCGGCCCGGCGGACGGGGCGATTGTCTCCTCCTCCCTAAAGCGCAAGGGCGACGTGCACCAGTGCATCGATCCGGTGCGGGTGGGTCAGTTCGTGGAAGCGGTGAAGCTCTGGCAGAAACAACAGCAGGTCCGCGCCGCTGCCGAACAGCGCCAGGCCAGCCTCAGCCACCGCTGACAGGCCCCGAGCGCGGGTTATTCTGATCAGCAGTTTTGCTGAGCAGGCCCATGGCCCGTCGTCGTTCCACTCCCTGGTATCAGCGCTGGTCCCGACCGCTTCTGGCGGGGCTGGCGACGGTTGGTGTCCTGGACACCGCCTATCTGGCGGCCGAGAAACTGGGCTGGATCGGCCAGGTCGTCTGTCCCACCAGTGGCTGTACCGACGTCCTCAACAGCCCCTGGGCAACAATTCCCGGCATCAATCTGCCGCTCCCCTTCGCCGGGCTGGCCAGCTACCTGACGATGCTGGTGCTGGCGGTCCTGCCCCTCTGCGTCAGTGACGAGACCTCCAAGAGCCTGCGGCGGACCCTCGAGAAGAATACCTGGCTGCTGATCTTCATCCTGGCGACGGCGATGGTCAGCTTCAGCGCCTACCTGATGGTGATCATGACGGTGCAGATCAAGGCAGTGTGTGCCTTCTGCATCCTCTCGGCCACCCTCTCGAGCCTGATGTTCGTCCTCAGTCTGGTGGGCCATGACTGGGAGGATGTCGGTCAATTGGTGTTCAGCGGCCTGATCACGGCCCTGGTGGTGACCTTCACCGCCCTCGGGGTCTACGCCAACGTCAACAATCCGGCCCTGGCGGACAAGGTGGTAGCCGGTGAGGTGGGCGACCCGATCACCACCCGCTCGACCCCGGCGGCGATCGCCCTGGCCAAGCATCTGAAGGCAATCGGGGCGACGATGTACGGCGCCTACTGGTGTCCCCACTGCCACGACCAGAAACAGCTGTTCGGTCAGCAGGCCTTCAAGGAGCTGAACTACGTCGAATGCGATCCCAAGGGTCGCAACGGCAACCCCCAGGCCTGCCAGACCGCGGGCGTTGAGGGCTATCCCACCTGGGTGATCAAGGGTGATAAGATTTCCGGCACCCGCCCCCTGAAGCTGCTGGCCGAGAAGTCCGGCTACCAGGGCGACATGAATTTCTAGACTCCTGCCGTCGCCCTGCCCCCGTTCCCATCTGCGGGAGCGGGGGCTTTGTTTTTCACCCCGCTGCCATGACTGAGCTGCCCATCGACCCCCTGCTGCCGGACCTGCTGCACGCGCTGGACACCCAGGGTACCGCCGTGCTGCAGGCGGAACCGGGGGCGGGCAAGACCACCCGCGTTCCCCTGGCGCTTCTGGAGGCGGCGTTCACCGAAGGCAAGCGGATCATCGTGCTCGAACCACGGCGGTTGGCGGCGAAGGCGGCGGCGCGGCAGATGGCCCGCCAGCTGGGCGAGCGCGTCGGGGACACCGTTGGATACCGGGTGCGGCTGGACAGCAAGGTCAGCGATCGCACCCGTGTCGAGCTGGTCACCGACGGGCTGTTCCTGCGACAACTGCAGGCGGACCCGGAGCTGGCGGACGTGGCCTGCGTGATCTTCGACGAGTGCCATGAGCGGGGACTGGAAAGCGACCTCGCCCTGGCCCTCTGCCTGGAAACCCGCAGCCTGCTCACCCCGGAGCTGCGGCTGCTGGCGATGTCGGCAACCCTGGACGCGGAACCCTTCGCCCGCATGCTGGACAATGCGCCGCTGATCTCCAGCCCCGGCCGCAGCTGGCCGGTGGAGACCCGCTACCGGGAGCAGCCCCTGCGCGATCGCCTGGAGGTGGAGGTGGTGCGCAGCATCCGTCAGGCCCTGGCTGAGGAGGACGGCAGCCTGCTGGTGTTCCTGCCGGGTCAGGGGGAAATCCGGCGGGTGCAGGATCTGCTGACAGACGGAGGCCTGCCCGCCGGGGTGCAGGTCACGTCCCTCTACGGCGACCTCGACCCACGCCAGCAGGACGCGGCGATCGCCCCCGCCCCTGCAGGAGAGCGCAAGCTGGTGCTGGCCACCAGCATCGCCGAGAGCAGCCTGACCATCGAAGGTATCCGGGTGGTGATCGACAGCGGACTGGCCCGTTCGGCCCGCTTCGACCCCGGCAGTGGCATGACCCGACTGGTGACCGAAAAGGCCAGTCAGGCCAGCGCCGATCAGCGTCGCGGTCGGGCCGGACGGCTGGGACCGGGGGTCTGCTATCGCCTCTGGACTGCTACCGAGCAGCAGCTGCGCCCGGCCCAGCCCCCGCCGGACATCCGCACCTGCGACCCCACCCCCCTGGCCCTCACTCTGGCAGACTGGGGCGCGGGCACGGGCGAAGATCTGGCCTGGCTGGAGCCGCCCCCAGCG
>CAWUMD010000179.1:0-4870 GCA_963923365.1 uncultured bacterium | reverse complement strand
AGCAGCACTGTGGCGATCGCCGCCCCCAGGCTGGGCAGATGAGCCTGAACATTGCCATAGCCGAACAGGCGATAGCTGAGAGCAATCAGCCACTGGGCCCCGATCGCCCGGTCGAACACCGGCTGGTCCCACCAGTAGGGCGTCAACCAATCGCCCGTCTCCAGCATCCAGCGGCCCTGAAGCGCGTAGTAGCCCTCGTCGTGGGGCATCGGACTGGCCTGCCCCCACCCAAGCAGCAACAGGGGCAGCACCAGAGCCAGCAGCACCAGTCCGGGCCACCGGGCCAGCCCCGCCGACACTCGCTGTGACCAGCCTACGTCTGTCATCGGAAATACCCAAAAACACCGAGAGGCCAGCCGAAGCTGACCTCTCTGAGTGCGGAACCCGGGACTTGAACCCGGACAGGTTGCCCCACTAGTACCTGAAACTAGCGCGTCTACCGATTCCGCCAGTTCCGCATATTTTGGTGCTGTGCGCTGGCTGGCGGGCCGTGTTGCGCACAAGTTCTACTATTGCGCAGACACCCGGAAGAGTCAACCCCTGGAAACGAAAAATCCCTCAATCTCTCTGGAAACAGCAAAATTCCGTGAGAACCCGGGGTTTTCTGGACAAGGTCACCTAATCCGGTATTATTTGGGCACTTTTTTGAGCTCGGCCCGGTTTCACGGGTGCGTGCCCACCTGTGGAGGACAGAGCCATTTCTACGACCACCCTCTCCCCGTCGAGCCCTGTCCTCGCAGAAACCAGCCCCTACCTGGAGGTCACCGGCGGCCGCAAGCTGTCCGGCACCGTGCAGGTAAGTGGCGCCAAGAATTCGGCCCTCGTGGTCCTGGCGGGCGCACTGCTGTGCAATGGCACCAGCCGCCTGCGCAACGTGCCGCTGCTGGCAGATGTGGACGGGCTGGGCGAAATCCTCGGCTGCATCGGCGTCAAGGTGAAGCGGGAAGGGGACGCGGTAATTGTCGATGCCAGCGCTCTCAGCAGCACGGCTCCTCCCTACGAACTGGTGAACCGCCTGCGGGCCAGCTTCTTTGCCATCGGTCCGCTGCTGGCCCGCCTGGGCGTGGTGCAGATGCCCCTGCCCGGCGGCTGCAATATCGGCGCTCGCCCGGTGGATCTGCACGTGCGCGGCCTACGAGCCCTGGGAGCTCATGTCCTGATCGAGCACGGCGTGGTTCACGCCACCGTGCCCGGGTCCCGTAAACGACTGCAGGGTGCCCGCTTCTATATGGACTGCCCTAGCGTCGGGGCCACCGAGACGCTGATGATGGCGGCTACCCTGGCCGAAGGGGAAACCATCCTCGAGAACGCTGCCCAGGAACCGGAAGTGGTCGATCTGGCCAACTTCCTGCGGGCCATGGGCGCCAAGATCCGCGGCGCGGGAAGCAACACGATCGTGATCAACGGCGTGGACCGGCTGCACCCGGCGGATTACGCTATCGTCCCCGACCGGATCGAGGCCGGAACCTTCCTGCTGGCCGGGGCGATCACCGGCTCGGAAATCTGCGTCGTCCCCGGGATCACCGACCACCTCTCGGCGGTGATCGCCAAGCTGGAGGAGATGGGCTGCAGCGTGGTCCAGGAAGGCGCCAACCAGCTGGTGACCAAACCCCGCGGGCCTCTGCGCGGCAGTGACATCCGCACCCTGCCCTACCCCGGCTTCCCCACGGATATGCAGGCCCAGTTCATGGCCCTGATGACCGTGGCCGAGGGCGACAGTGTGCTCACGGAAACGGTGTTCGAGAACCGGATGCAGCACGTGGCCGAACTGCAGCGCATGGGCGCCGATATCCGCCTCCAGGGCAACACGGCGATCATCCGCGGCGTGCCCCGTCTCTCCGGGGCG
The DNA here is from genome assembly GCA_963923365.1 of uncultured bacterium. Lineage (GTDB taxonomy): Bacteria > Cyanobacteriota > Cyanobacteriia > Synechococcales > Synechococcaceae > CAWUMD01. The sequence continues at coordinate 3,024 of CAWUMD010000179.1, read as the reverse complement.
CCGGTACTCTCCACCGACCTGCGGGCCTCCGCCGCCCTGATCATCGCTGGACTGGCCGCCGATGGCGTCACCCAGGTGCGGGGCCTGCACCACCTCGATCGCGGCTACGAGAACATCGAAGCGAAGCTGCGCGGTCTCGGCGCTGACATCCGCCGGGTCACCCCCGCCTAAAGCATCCAGCAACATCCGCAGCAACGACGAGAGGCCACCCTGGGGTGGCCTCTCGTCGTTCAGGAGTCCGGGTCAGGCCTCGCCGCGGGCCGCCGCTGCCACCAGTTCGTTTTCGTCCTGCTGCAGCTGGCTGAGGGTGGCGATCGCCACCGCCTCATCCCGGAAGTGGTTGAGGGCCTGGGCCACCCGGTGGCGCACCTGCCAGTCTTCATCCCCAGCACGACCCACCAGCAGGTCCACAGCGCGGCGATCGCCCAGTTCGCCCAGGGCGGTCAGCGCGGCCGTCTGCACCAGCCCGATCTCGGAATCGAGCGCTTCCCGCAACAGCTCGAAAGCCCGCCCATCCCCCAGTTCGCCCAGGGCCGCGATGATGCTGAACTGCACCAACCACTCAGAGGTACCGCGGTAGAGCTGCTCCAGCTCCGGGTAGGCCTCGGTCAGCTTCAGAGCCCCGATGGCATCCGCCGCGGCCGCCTGCACATCCGGTTCCGGGTCGTTCTGCAGCCGGTCTCGCAGCAGGGCCGCTGCCCGAGGCAGATCCACCGTGCCCAGGCTGGCGACCTGACTGACGGCGGCGTAGCGCACGCGGGTATTGGCATCACCACAGGCCTGGAGCACCAGGGGCAGAGCCTCCACGGCAGGCAGAGCCCGCACCTCGTTCAGGGCCCGCAGGCGATCGCCGAAGTTCTCGGAGGCCAGCAGGGCCTGAATTGCAGCGACGCTCATGGCTAGGCCTCCGCCGCCAGGGACCGGACGACATCACCACGGGTGAGCACACCCACCAGGGTGCCGCTGCCGTCGAGGACGAACAGCCGCTGCACCTTGCGGTCGTGGAGCTGCCGGGCCGCTGCCGCCAGGGGCTGATCCGCCCGAATCGTGTGGGGGTGGTCGCCCATCACCTCACCGACGGTTTCCCCGAGGGCCTTGTGCAGTTCGTGTTCGTATTCGCCGGGGTTCTGCAGGTAGATGAAGCTGTCGAGCACCTGGATGAAGGGCGGCGGCGTCACCCCGCTCTCGCGCCACATCAGGTCATCCTCGCTCAGCTCACCCACCAGCTTGCCGTCCCTGAGCACCGGCAGGCCACTGATGTGACGTTCGGCCATCAGCCGGATGGCCTCCTTGAGCGGCGTCTCGGGAGCCACCGCGATCGGGTCGCGGGTCATGGAATCAGCAACAGTGCGGGTCATGGCCAGATACCAGGAAATACAGTCCAGGGCAGGAACCCTGCGGGGACAAGGTTTAATGCTAAGGGTGCCTGCTCCCAGCTTGCGCCGTCCGCTGCGGATTTAATCGCCCGAACAAATAAATTCATGGCCCTCAACCTTCCCACCCGCATCACCCTGGTCCGTCTGCTGGCGGTGCCGCTGATTCTGGTGGGCATGGGCGCGCCGGTCTGGTCCGACTGGGTCACCCTGACCATCTTCGTGCTGGCCGCTGGAACCGACTGGCTGGACGGCTGGCTGGCCCGCCGCCTCAATCAGGTGACGGACCTGGGCAAGTTCCTCGACCCGCTGGTGGACAAGCTGCTGGTGCTGGCACCGCTGCTGATGCTGGTGCAGCAGCAGGTGGTGCCGGGCTGGGCGGTGTTCGTAATCCTCGCCCGGGAGCTGGCGATCGCCGGCTGGCGGGTCAACCAGACGACGATCAGCGGTGCCAACAACCTCGGCAAGCTCAAGACCGTCACCCAGATCGGTGCCGTGATTCTGCTGCTGCCGCCCTTGGCCCGAACCACCACCGCCGCCGGCCTGGGCCTGTTCTGGCTGGCGGTGGCGCTGACGGTGGTCTCCGGGCTGGTCTACCTCAAGCCCGCACGCGGTTAGTTGCTGCCGAACTGGGCCTTGGCCGCATCGTAGACCGCTTCATCGATCTCGCTCAGGCCCTGGTCCTGGGCAAATTTCTCGATCTTCTTACGGGCAGCGGGGCGGACGAAGAAGGGGATTTCCTTCAGGCGCTTCTCGGCGGCATCGGTCCAGTTCATGCGGCGACCTCCAGGTTCTGCAGCACCCAGTCTCGCATCCGGGCGTTCACCTGCTCGGGTACCTCATCGTGGGGGCAGTGACCTGCCTGCAGGAACACCTCCTGCAGTTGCGGGTAGTGGGCCCGGAACTGCTCGCTGCGGGCCCTCGCCCTCATCCAGGGATCGCCCTCACCCCAGAGCAGCAGCAGCGGCGCCCGCAGCTTCGCTAGCAGGGCATCGACGGTTTCCCCCTGGGGGGTCTTGAAGACCGACGCGAACACCTGGAAGGCACCCCCATCCGTGGAGGGGCGGTAGATATCCTCCACCAGCTGGTCGGTGACCGCCGTCGGGTCGCAGTAGACCTTGAGCAGCGTCTTGCGGATCGCCGAGCGCCGCTGGATGTTCTTGAAGATCAGCCAGGCCACCCAGGGCTGGCCGAACAGGGTCTTCACCAGCCGCCGCCGGGCCTGCTCCAGGGGCGATGGTTCCGGCTGGGGCTGGGCCGGGGTAAAGGGACCGGCACTGTTGAGCAGCACCAACCCGGCGCTCTGGTCCGGGTGGTTGGCCGCCACGCAGAGGCTGGCGTAGCCGCCGAGGGAGTTGCCTGCCAGCACCGCAGGCCGACCCACCACCTCCCGCAGGAAGTCGCTCAGCTGGGCCTGCCAGAGGGCACCGCTGTAGGTTTCCGGGGGTTTCTGCGATCGCCCGAAGCCGAGCAGATCAATGGCGAAGACCTCAAAGTCCTGCTGCAGTTCGGCAATGTTCTTGCGCCAGTGATCGGTGGAGGCACCGAAGCCGTGCACCAGCAGCAGGGCCGGGCGATCGCCCCGGGGCTCCCCGGCGCGGACATAGTGAATGCGATAGCCCCGCCAGGTCCAGTAGCAGCTGGGGGGAGA
>CAWUMD010000178.1:0-4908 GCA_963923365.1 uncultured bacterium | reverse complement strand
TTCTAGACGCCAAGCACCTTCGGCAATCCTCGATTCCTCTCGTCAATCTATCCATTTAAGGCCGCCCCGACTCCACCCAGGTCAGGGTGGTCTTTGTTCATGCCAGCCCAAGCTATCCGTCCCATCCGGCCATGCATTGGCTCTCTCAATAACCATCCATCATCAATTTCTATAGAGGATTGCGGTATAACTGCAAATTTTCCATAGACCTTCATCTAGGATACAGAGAGCAGCCCGAAGGACTCCGACGGTGTGCCGACTCGGCGGCTGTGCGTCATCCATCTCTACCTTCAGCACGTCCCAATGCACGCGACTGAACAACCTCCCAAGACCGCCGACAGCATGCGGACCTATCTCTCGGAAATCGGGCGTTACCCCCTGCTCACCCATGCGGAGGAGATTACCCTCGGCAAGCAGGTCCAGCAGCTGATGTCCCTGGTGGAGCTCAGAGAGACACTCCTGAGCCGTCTGGACCGCGAGCCCCAACCGGAAGAATGGGCAGCCGCGGCGGACCTGACTGTGGATGAACTGCAGGAACAGGTCCAGCAGGGGGAGCTGGCCAAACGCCGGATGATTGAGACCAATCTGCGCCTGGTGGTCTCGGTCGCCAAGAAGTACCAGAAGCGCAATCTGGACCTGCTTGATCTGATCCAGGAGGGGGGAATCGGACTCCAGAAAGGAGTCGAGAAATTCGACCCCAGCAAGGGTTACCGCCTCAGCACCTACACCTACTGGTGGATTCGTCAGGCAGTGACCCGGGCGATCGCCGAGAAGGGACGCACCATCCGGCTGTCCTTCCAGATGAGCGAGAACCTGATCAAACTGCGCCAGACCCAACGGGAGCTCTTCCAGCGCCAGGGGCGACAACCGACGGTGGCGGAACTGGCAGAGGCCATGAATCGCACCCCAGCCTACATTCAGTCGCTGATGGAAAAGGATCGTCCGCCGATGTCGCTGAACCTGAGGGTCGGCAACGAGCTGGATGCGGAACTGGGGGATCTGCTGGAAGACGAAAGCATCACCCCCGAGGAGTACGCCGCCCAGGAGAACCTGCGCCGGGACATCGAACAGGTGATCGATCAGCACCTCAGCCGCTTGCAGCGCCAGGTGCTGGTGCTGCGCTACGGATTCGGGGGCGAGGAGCCGATGACCCTGAAGGAGATCGGCAAGCGCCTGGGAATGGGACGCGATCGCGTCAGCCAGATTGAACGGGATGCCCTGGCCAAACTGCGGCAGTCCCAACCGGAGATGCGGGCCTACCTTGCGTCCTGAGCGAACACCTCAGGGTTTAAAAGAAAGTTTGAGATGCAATCAGGGGATGGCGATCGCCATCCCCTTCACCGTTTTCAGGCCTTCGCGAGCCCTGGTCATCCAGAAACCGGATCTGCATCCAACCTTCCATCCCACAGCAGGATAGAACCACAATCAGCCTTCAGAAAATCCTTCAATGGATGACATAGATAAATGCCCGTATTTCTCGTCCACAGAATACTAAGCACCCTCCAGAACCCCATCACAGTCAGGACTACAGAGATATTTTCGATCGCAAGTGACACTGAAATTTTGTCAATGCCAACCATTGAGAAAGACGAATACCGCCAGGAGATCCACCAAGTTACAGCAAAAATTTATTTTCTCAATCTCAACCATTGGTATTTTTTGGCGTCCCCAGATTGCATTCCACAGAACCCCAATGCTTTAATCAGATACATGGAAAAGCAAGACAGGATTGACAATCATCAATACCTGCTTTGCGGCATCAGTGGCAACTGAGATATCAGTTCATCCCCGCAGGGAGTGCCCGGCTCCTGCCCCCGTGATTCACCCATTGATGCGGCCTGTCAGTCGCAGAGGATCCCCATGTCGCAACTTCCGCCCCTCAGCCGTCGTCGTCGCTTTCTGGCCCTCGCCGGCACCGCTCTGGTGAGCACCGTTACGCTCGCAGGCTGTTTCGGTACCCCGTCCTCGCAGCAGGGAGACGGTAGCAGCCCCGCGCCTGTGGCAAGCAACGTCAAGCTCGAAACCGACACCATCAAGCTGGGGTACATCCCCATCCTGGAATCAGCTCCGCTGATCATCGGCCTCGAGAAAGGCTTCTTCGCCAAGCATGGGTTGAAGAATGTCGAAGTCGCCAAGCAGGCCAGTTGGCCCGCTGCCCGGGATAACGTTGCCCTCGGAACCGAAGGCGGTGGCATCGACGGCGGTCAGTGGCAGTTGCCCATGCCCCAGATGCTGAGTGAAGGCGCGATCACCAACGGCAAGAAGGTGCCGATGTTCATCCTGGCTCAGCTCTCCAGCCAAGGAAACGGCGTCGCTGCCTCCAATTCGGTCAAGGAGGCCAATCTCGGTCTCGACCTGAAACAGTCGCAGAATTTCTTCAAGGACTACGCGAAGAAGAATGGCCGGGAATTCAAGGCTGCCTACACCTTCCCGAAGGCCAACCAGGAATTCTGGATCCGCTACTGGCTGGCCGCCGGTGGGATTGACCCCGACAAGGAAGTGTCGCTGCTGACCGTCCCGGCCGCGGAGACCGTCCAGGGCATGCGAAACGGCACCATGGAGCTCTTCTCTACCGGTGATCCCTGGCCCGCCCGCGTCGTCAACGACGACATCGGCTATATGGCAGCCACCACCGCCGCCATCTGGCCGGTTCACCCCGAGGAGTTCCTGGCGGTTCGGGCCGACTGGGTGGACAAGAACCCCAAAGCCACCATCGCCCTGCTCAAGGGCCTGATGGAAGCCCAGCAGTGGCTGGACCAGCCCGGCAACAAGGCCGAAGCGGCCAAGATCCTGTCTTCCCGCAACTACTTCAACGTGCCGAAGCAGGTGATCGAGGAGTCCCTCAAAGGCGGCTTCAAGATCGGTGTCAAGAAGGAGCGGGAAACCGATCCCAAGAAGGCTCCCCTTTTCTGGAGCAGCGATCGCGGCATCATCTCCTACCCCTACAAGAGCCTGACCAAGTGGTTCCTGGTGGAGTCCCTGCGCTGGAAGTTCTATCCGGAAACCATCAAGAGCCTCAAGGACGTAGAAGCGATCAACGATCGCACCGTGCGCGAGGACCTCTGGCAGCAGGCGGCCAAGGAACTGGGGGTTCCCGCCAAGGACATCCCCACCAGCTCCAGCCGGGGTAAGGAAACCTTCTTCGATGGCACGGTCTACGACCCCGAAAATCCCCAGGCCTACCTGGACAGCCTGAAGATCAAGCGCTGATCCACTCCTGATCGCTGTTGCGGCGGGGCCCCCACTCACCCGCCGCCGCCATCTCTCCATCTACCCAAGCATTCACTCTGAAGGAGCCCCCACCCGTGGTTGCTACCCGTGCAGGCCGCCGTTCTGCGGCCCCCCAGAATCCGATCACCTGGCTGAAGCGGAACCGCCGCACCTGGCTGCCTCCCCTGCTCGGCATCGGCGCCTTTCTGCTCGTCTGGCAATTGAGCTACAGCCTCGGTCTGAGCCGTCTGCCCGGTCCCCTCAGCCTCTGGACCGACGAACGGACCCGGGAAATGCTGATCAACCCCTTCTACGATCGGGGTGGTCTGGACAAGGGTCTGTTCTGGCAGACCCTGGCCAGCCTCGGGCGGGTGGCCCAGGGCTACTCGCTAGCTGCCCTCGTGGGGATCTCGGCCGGTATTGCCGTCGGCCTCAACCGGACCCTCGACCGAGCCCTCGATCCGCTGTTCCAGTTCCTGCGCATGGTGGCGCCCCTGGCCTGGGTGCCGATCGCTCTGGTGCTGTTCCAGAAGAACCAGCCCGCCGCTATCTTCGTGATCTTCATCACCGCGGTCTGGCCGATTCTGATCAATACCGCTGAAGGCGTGCGTCAGATTCCCCAGGACTACCGCAACGTCGCCCGGGTGCTGAAGATTTCCAAGCAGCGCTTCTTCACCAAGATTCTGCTGCCCTCGGCCCTGCCCTACATCTTCACCGGCCTGCGCATCGCCATCGGTCTGGCCTGGCTGGCCATCATCGCCGCAGAAATCGTCATGAGCGGCATCGTCGGCATCGGCTTCTTCATCTGGGACGCCTACCAGCAGAACTACGTCAGCGACATCGTTCTGGCCGTGGTCTGGATCGGTGGTGTCGGCCTGCTGCTCGACCGCGGCATGGCCTGGCTGCAGAAGCAGATCTCCCCCGGCGCCTAGTCGTCAGCCGTGATTCGTGCCATCCGATTCGGAGTCATCGACGATGTCCAGCCTCGTTAGTGTCAACAACATCGAAAAGGTCTTCCGCCTCAGCGGCGGCGGCGAATATCTGGCCCTCAAGGGCATCGACCTGGAAATCCGCAAGGGCGAGTTCGTCTCGCTGATCGGCCACTCCGGCTGCGGCAAGTCCACCCTGCTGAACATGATCGCCGGTCTGGATCTGCCCAGCGACGGGATCGTCAGCCTGGACGGCGATCGCATCACCAGCCCCGGTCCCGACCGCATGGTGGTGTTCCAGAACTACTCGCTGCTGCCCTGGCTGACGGTGCGCGAAAACATTCAGCTGGCGGTGGATGAGGTCCTGGGTGACCTGTCCAAGGCCGAGCGCCGCTCCCTGGTCGAGGAACACATCGATCTGGTCGGTCTGCGCCACGCCACCGATAAGCGCCCCGCCGAGCTGTCCGGCGGTATGAAGCAGCGGGTGGCGATCGCCCGTGCCCTGGCCATCCGTCCCAAGCTGCTGCTGCTCGACGAACCCTTCGGCGCCCTGGATGCCCTCACCCGCGGCAACCTCCAGGAAAAGCTGATGCAGATCTGCAACGAGCATGAGCTGACGGCGGTGATGGTCACCCACGACGTCGACGAAGCGGTGCTGCTCTCCGACCGTATCGTCATGCTCACCAACGGGCCCGGCTCGAAGATCGGCAACATCCTCGAAGTCGACATCCCCCGTCCCCGCCAGCGCCTGGAAGTGGTGCACCACCCC